>JAQBXG010000115.1 GCA_027625125.1 Pseudomonadota bacterium | reverse complement strand
CCTAAACAAGATCAGCAGCTTACGCTACGCTCGCTACTTCATTCCAGCCCGCGTCATGAATAATCCGGGTTAAAGACGTTGTGCAGTACGTCCGTAAGCATTGCCGGCTTCAAGTGTTCGGTTTGATCCACTGGCCCGTTTGTTGATGGATCAAAGTTTCCAAACACTTGACGACGTTGTGCAGTACGTCCGTAAGCATTTCCGGCTTCAAGTGTTTGGTTTAATCCACAGGCCCGTTTGCTGATGGATCAAAGTTTCCAAACACTTGAAGACGTTGTGAAGTACGTCCGTAAGCATTACTGGCTTCAAGCGTTTGGTTTGATCCACTGGCCCGTTCGTTGATGGATCAAAGGTTCCAATCACTTAAAGACGTTGTGCAGTACGTCCGTAAGCATTGCCGGCTTCAAGTGTTTGGTTTGATCCACTGGCCCTCGACGACTTCAAAGTCGTGGGTGATCTCCGCCGTCTTTGCCAGCATCGCCGACGCCGAGCAATACTTGTCGGCCGAAAGCTCGATCGCCCGCTTGACTTTGTCGTGGTCCAGTCCGCGCCCGGTGACGACAAAATGCATATGGATGCGGGTAAACACCGATGGCTCGGTGTCGGCGCGGTCGGCGTCCAGTTCGACCGCGCAGTCGGAGACGTCTTCGCGTCCCTTTTCCAGAATGTTGACGACATCCCAGGCGGTGCAACCGCCGGTGCCGATCAATACCAGCTCCATCGCGCTCGGCGCGATGCGGCGGCCGTCGCGCTCGGTCGTGCCCAGGGTCACGGTGTGGCCGGTGCCGGACTCGCCGACGAATGTGCGCTCCCCCGCCCAACTCACCCGTGCCTTCATTGCTTCGCCTCCAGGTTTGCGTCGGCCGCCTCGGCCTCAGCGTGCGTCTGCGCCATTGTCAGCACTTCCCGCGCCAGCGGGATCGACGGCACGCGCCCCAGCGCCATCGCCGCATCGTCGAGCGCCCGCGCCGCCGCCGCGGCGGCGGCAAACGACCGCTCAATTCGCGCGGCCAGGAACGTAACCACTTCGGGCGTGATCGCCAATTGGCGATCGGCGAACTGTTTGACCAGCACCGCCGCCAGCAGCGCATCGTCGGGGGCGGTGACCTCGGCCACCGGCATCGCCGACAGCCGCGACCCCAGATCGGGCAGCCGCACCCCCCAACGCGCCGGCGCTCGTTCGGCGGTCAGCAACAGCGTTCCGCCGCGCTCCCGTTGCAGATTGCACAGATGCAGCAGCGCATCTTCGTCGGCCGCCGCGGCGTCGTCCACCGCCAGCGCGCCGTCGCCGGCCAGCCGGTCCGGCCGCGCCATCTCGGTATGCGCCACCAGCCGCGCCCCGGATCGCTCCTGAAACGCATGCACCAAATGGGTCTTGCCGCACCCGGCCGGCCCAGCGATCACCAGAGCGCGCCCCGGCCAGTCCGGCCAGCGGTCGATCCAGGCCACCGCGTCAGCGTTCGCCGCCGACACCAGAAAATCGCCGCGGCCAAATGCGCTGCGATGCCCAAGGTCGAACGCCAGTTGTCGCGGCGCGCTCACCGGCCCGGCGGCTGCCCGCCCCCCTCGTGATAGGCGCTGCTGTCGCGATAGCGGGCGACCGCGAAGCGCACCAGCACCCCGGCCACCGCCGTCGCCGGCACAGCCAGCAACACACCGACAAAGCCGAACAGCGCGCCGCCGGCCAGCACACCGAAAATCACCCACACCGGGTGCAGTTCGACCGCCTTGCCCAGGAACCGCGGCTGCAACACCGCGCTTTCGGCCACCTGTCCCAGCGCGAACGTCCCGATGACCATCGCCAGCGGCGCCCACGCCACGCCGAACTGCAACAGCGCCACGATCACCGCGACGGCCATGCCGATCGCCATGCCGACGAACGGCACAAACGACAGGATGCCGGTCGCCAGCCCGATCACCAGGCCGAATTCCAGCCCGATGGCGCTCAACAGCAGGCCGTACAAAATGCCCAGCGCCAGGCTGATCATCGCCTGCCCGCGCACGAATCCGGCCAGCACCGCATCGACCGCCCGCGCCTGCGCGCGCACGGTATCGCGCTGGCGGCGCGGCAACAGGGCGTCCAGATGGGCCAGAATGTCGTCCCAGTCGCGCAGCAAATAGAACGCCACCACCGGCGTAATCAGCAACAACGACACAAGGTTGAAGATCGCAATGCCGCCGCCCAGCACGCGCACCGCCGCGCCCGCCGCGACTCCGGCGAAGTCCTGGGCGATCGACGCGGCGGTCGACCACAGCGCATCCGGTTCGCGCAGCAGCGGCAGCCGGTCTGACAGCGCCGTCAGAAACGGCAGGGCGATTTCGCGAAACCCGACGACATACGTCGGAACCTGCTCCAGAAATCCGATCGTCTGGCCATAGATCGCCGGCGTCAGCACAAGCGCCGCCGCAGTCGACACGGCGAAGAACGTGGCGGTCAACAGCGACGTCGCCCACGTCCGCGACAGCCCCCAGGATTCGACGCGGTCGTTCAACGGGTCCAGCAGGTATGCGACCGCAATGCCGGCGACGAACGGCAGCAGAATCGATCGCAACAGAACCAGCAACACAATGGCGACGACCAGAACCGCCGCCCATGCCAGAATCTGACCGCGGGCGCTCATGCTTCCTCCGGCGCCGCCGCGCCCCAGCGCCACAGGTACACGATCCCCGACGCGGTCGTCGTCGCCGCCACCGTCCACACCAGCACCGGCTTGACCCAGGGCGCGGCAAGTTCCGCGAACGACCCATAGGCCAGTTCCCCCAACAGCGCCGCCGCAAGCACAATCTGCATCGCAGTATTCACCTTGCTCAGCAGCAGCGGTTGAATCTGCACGCCATGGCCGCGCGCCTGGGACAGCATCGCGCCGCCGACGATCAGCGCATCCCGGGTCACCACCAGCATCACCAGCCAGGTCGCCACGGCGCCGGCGCTGCCAAGGGTCACGTATACGGCGACCAGCAAGACCTTGTCGGCAATCGGGTCCAGATAGCGGCCCAGGTCGGTCGCGAGGCCGAACCGCTTGGCGATCGCCCCGTCAATTGCGTCCGATACCCCGGCGCCGACAAACACCCAGAACGCCCAGACCCCGTGCCCCTCCAGGGTCAGCCACACGACCAGCGGCACCGCCAGCAGGCGCACCAGCGAGATCAGATTCGGCGCGTTCACGGCGCGGTCCGCCGCGTCAGCGTCCAGTATCCGTCCTGTTCAGCCAGCGCAAGTCCGCGCTGGCCCAGCGCCAGCCGCAAGCGGCCGGGGTCGCCGAAGTAGCTGACGCGAATCGACGCCTCCGCACGGGTCAGTCCGGTCAGCTCCACCGTCTTCACCTCCGGCGCCGCCTCCAGCCGCCTTCGAACGTCGACCCACTCCTCCAGCGCCGCCAGCGGCACCGTCGCCGCCAATTGCCCCTCGGTGCCGAATTCGAGCAGCGTATCCCGCTTCCAGCGCTCTTCGATTCCCAGCGCGATATCGGCGACGGCCCGCGCCAACAGCGCGTTCAGCATCTCGCCGTTGCCGCCCCGATATCCCTCGACCGTCGTGTGCTCGCCGTCCGGCCCCGACGACCGCAACACCACGTCGATCGACGGCGTGCGGGAGCCGATCTCGAATCGCAGGTTCGCCTCTGCCACCAGCACGTCCTGTACCGCATAGCGCGTGGCGATCGCGTTCAGCCGCGCATCGTCGCCGCGCGACGCCTGGGCCGCGCCAATCAGCGAGACGTCGGTCAGGTCGCCGTTCGGCAGCAGCAGCGGCGTCAGCGTGTCCCTCTGGCGCACCGCGCCCCACGCATCGCGCCACGGGTTGGGCTCGTCCCACAACAGCTGCGCCCCGGCGGCGTTGTACACCGGCAGCACCAGCGCCGGGCGCGCCGCCGTTTCGGTGAACGGCACTTCGGCGCGCTGCAACTCCTGGCGAATGGCGTCGCGGGAAAAGCTGACCGTAAGGCTCGCAAGATAGCGGGTGTCCGACGTCCGCTCGTTGTCGATCTCGAATCCGAACACCAGCGATTGCAGCGCCGCCGCGCCGGGGGTCGGCAACCGGCCGTGGTGCTGGCGCGGCGTGATTCGCCGCAGCAAGACATCAAGCGCTTCCCGCATGCCGGCGGCGAGCGCGATCTCCCGCGCCGCGTTGGCATCCCCGGCGGTGGCGTCGATGGCGATATCCTCGACGGTGAACAGGGCGTTCTGGGCCGACGCCGGCGCAACCGCCATCACCAGGAATGCCGCCACCCACCAGACCGCGCACCGGCGCAACGCGACCCGGCCGGGCGCGAACCCGCACGCCGTTTCGCGCAGCGGGGACAATCGCCGCCTGGTCATTACAAATCGGGCCGGGTGCGGTATGGTCACGGTTCGCGCCAAGCATACCGGATGCCGCAAGCCGCTGCCATCCGCCCCCCGGAACGCCGGAGCCGCCCGTTGGACCCCCTGCCCATCGCCGTCCTGATCTCCGGTCGCGGCACCAACCTCCAGTCCCTGATCAATGCTAGCCTGCAGGGGGACTTTCCGGCCCGCATCGCGGTGGTGGTTTCGAACAAGCCGGGCGTCGAGGGTCTCGTGCGCGCCGCCCGCGCCGGCATCCGCACCGCCGTTTTCGACCACCGGACTTATGAATCGCGGGAGGCGTTCGACGACGCCGTGCGCGCGCGCATCGATGCGTCGGGGGCCAGACTGGTCGTGCTGGCCGGATTCATGCGGCGGCTTTCGCCCGCGTTTGTCGCGCACTATCGCGACCGGTTGATCAACATCCACCCGTCGCTGTTGCCGGCTTTTCCGGGCCTCGATGTCCACCGCCGCGTCATCGAATCGGGCGCGCGCTTTTCGGGCTGCACCGTGCATTTCGTTCGCGCGGAACTCGATGCCGGCCCGATCATTCTACAGGCGGCGGTGCCGGTGCACCCCGGCGATACCGAGGCGTCGCTGGCGGCGCGGGTGCTGGAGATGGAGCACGGCGCCCTGCCCCAGGCGGTGCGCTGGTTCGCCGAGGGATGCATACGGGTCGAAGGCGAACGGGTGCAGGTCGACGGCGCCGCCCCGCCCGCCGGGGTTTTGGTCAACCCCTTCCCGGCGCAGGCGAACGTTTCCTAGCCGACGATTTCCTCGTCGGCGAAGAAATATGCGATTTCGCGCGCCGCCGATTGCGGCGAATCCGACCCATGAACGGAGTTGCGCTCGACCGATTCGGCAAATTCCTTGCGGATCGTGCCGTCGTCGGCGTTGGCGGGATTGGTCGCGCCAATCACCGCGCGGTTGCGCGCAATGGCGCCGTCGCCCTCCAGCACCTGCACGACCACCGGCGCCGAGGTCATGAACGTACACAGCGAATCGAAAAACGGCCGCTCGCGATGCTCGCCGTAGAATCCCTCGGCCTGGGCGCGGGTCATCCGAATCCGCTTTTGCGCGACAATCCGCAGCCCGGCGGATTCCAGCCGCGCGTTAATCGCGCCGGTCAGATTCCGGGCCGTGGCGTCAGGTTTCAGGATCGAAAAGGTGCGTTCGGTCGCCATCGGCGCCTCCGGGGTTTTGGCTGCGGCGGCTGTATAGCGGCGCCGTCGCGGCGCCGCAAGCGCCGCACCCCCCCTAC
>JAQBXG010000114.1 GCA_027625125.1 Pseudomonadota bacterium | reverse complement strand
GGGCGGCGCGGCGGGCGGCGCGGGAACGTTTTCGGGAACCACCGGCGCGGCAACCGCGACTTCGGGCAGGGGCGCCGGCGCGGCTTCGCCCGCCGGCACCGGCGGTGCGTCGGTGACGGGCGGCGGCGGCACGCGGTTGATCGCAAAGCGATCCTGGTTTTCAGAGTAATACCATGCGCCGAATACGACGGCGGCAAGAACCAGGGACATGCCGATCAGCCAGCCGCGCGGCATGCGGTCGGCCGGTTCGGCAGTCGGGAAGACGAGCGGCCGGCGTTCGGAAGCGGATGCGGTTTCGAGTTTGAACTGCGCGACCGCGGCCGCGGAATCCATGCCGAGGAAATCGGCATACGAACGAACGAAGCCGACCGCGTAGGCCGGCGCCGGAAGGTCGCCGAAGCGTCCTTCTTCCATCGCCAAAAGATGTTCGCGGCGGATGCGAAGGCGCTGCGCGACCTGGACGACGTCCAGCCCCGCCTGCTGGCGCGCATATGCGAATTCGGCGCCGACGCCGTTGTAGTCGGCATCGCCCTCGGCAACGTTTCGGAAATGGAGCCGGCGCTCGGATTCCCGTCGATTGCCGTCGAAATCGAGCGGTGTGATGTTGGTCATGCGGCGCGTTCCACAGCGGCCAGGCCGGCGTCCGGTCTCTGGATACCCTGTGCGATATTGGTAAACAAAGGGTGTAGACCCGGACCACGCCTCATCGCAATAGGCGGAAACTCTCCGCAATTTCGATGACTTTGCGCCGGCGGCTCAAGCATTTTCTCCAGTCAACCAGAAATACATAGGTTTCGCAACAGGTTGCGCGGCCGTGGCGCATCCGCGCGCTGGCATTGTGACCGATGCCGCGATGCTGTCAGGTTCCTACAGAACCGGCTTTTTTCGGGTTATGCCGCCCCCGACGCTCAGGGCGCGGCGGCAAGGGCGGCGATTGCCTGATCCACCAGCTCGGACATGATCTCGGCGGTCGGCTGGACGGACCGCACCATGCCGACGCTTTGCCCGGCCATCAGCGAGCCGTTTTCGACGTCGCCATCAATGACCGCGGCGCGAAGCCGCCCGGCCCAGAACTGTTCGATTTTCAGTTGCGCCTGTGGCTTCGAGATCTCACCGGCATGGTATTGGTCGATGACCTCGCGCTGGAAATCGTGAAAGCGCCGGGTGCCGGCGTTGGCAAGCGCGCGCACCGGGATGACCGGAAAACGCGGATCGATTTGGACCGTCGGCAACGCGTCGCGCGCCCGCGCGCGCACGAAAGCCTGTTTGAACGCCGGGTGCGCAATCGACTCGGTGGCGCAAACGAATCGCGTACCCAACTGGCACCCGGACGCGCCCATTTCGAGATACATCGCAATGGCTTCGCCCCGGCCAATGCCGCCGGCGACAAAGACCGGCACGCCGCGCATGTCCGGCAGGATTTCCTGGGCCAGCACCGCCGCCGACACGGGACCGATGTGACCGCCGGCTTCGGCGCCTTCGATTATGATTCCATCGACGCCGCCGCGCACAAGTCGTTGGGCGAATCCCAAGGACGGCGCAAAGGCGAGAACCCGCGTGCCGCCGTCCTTCAGCTGCGCGACGTCGCCAAGCCGCGGCAGTCCACCCGCCAGCACCACGTGGCCGACACCGCGCCGCAGACACACGCGGCAAAGTTCGTGCAGATCGGGATGCATCGTCAGCACGTTGACGCCGAAGGGTTTACCGGTTGAGTCCCGGGTGCGGGCGATTTCGGCGTCGAGTTCGGTCGCCGACATCGAACCGGTGGCGAGAATGCCGAAACCGCCGGCGTTGGAGATCGCCGCGACCAGCGCGTGATCCGAGACCCAGGTCATCGCGCCGCCGAGAATGGCGGTGCGGGTGCCGAGAAACGCCCGCCCCCGCGCCCAGAGTTGTTCGAGTCGGGCCGCGCCCGTGGCCCGCGCGTCTTGCGCCAGCGCCGCGTCAGGCATCCAGTCCATAGGCGGTGTGCAACGTGCGGAGCGCGAGCTCCTTGTAGTCCTCGGCGATCAGGACACTGATCTTGATTTCCGAGGTCGTGATCGTCTGGATATTGATGCCCTTTTCGGCCAACGCCCGGAACATCGTGTGGGCGACGCCCGCATGGCTTCGCATGCCGACGCCGATCACCGAAATCTTGACGACATCCGGGTCGGCTTGCACCCGTTCGTATTCGATTTCATCGCGCACGCCTTCGATCACCTTCAGCGCACGGGCGACATCGTCGCGCCCGACCGTGAAGGTTACATCGGTCGACTTGCCGTCTTCGGAAACGTTTTGAACGATCATGTCCACGTTGACGCCGGCATTGGCCAGTGGTCCGAAGATGCTGGCGGCGACACCGGGACGGTCGGCCACGCGAACCAGCGTGATCTTTGCTTCGCCCGGCGCATAGGCGATGCCGCTGATGGTTTCGTCTTCCACGATATCCTCCTCGTCGACAACCAGCGTTCCGGGAACATCGGCAAAGCTGGAAAGAACCTGTATCGGCACCCGGTGCTTGAGCGCCATGACGACCGAGCGGGTCTGCAACACCTTGGCGCCCTGGGACGCCATTTCCAGCATCTCTTCGTAGGTGATGCGATCCAGCTTGCGCGCCCGCGTGACAATGCGCGGATCGCAGGTGTAGACGCCGTCGACGTCGGTGTAGATATCGCAGCGGTCCGCGCCGACCGCCGCCGCCAGCGCCACCGCCGATGTGTCGGAACCGCCGCGGCCCAGGGTTGTGACCCGGCCGTCGGGCGAGACGCCCTGGAACCCCGGCACCACCGCGATATCGCCGTTCGCCATCGCCGTGACCACCGCGTCGGCGTCGATGCCGAGAATGCGCGCCGCGCCGTGCGCCGAATCGCACCGCACCGGAAGCTGCCACCCCAACCACGACCGCGCGCGGCAGCCAAGGGATTGCAGCGCTATCGCCAGCAGGCCGACCGAAATCTGCTCGCCGGCGGATACGACGACATCGTATTCGCGCAAATCCCCGCGGGGATCGATATCGCGCACAAGGCCGACCAGTTGGTCGGTCGTCCCGGCCATCGCCGATACGACGACCGCGACTTCGTTGCCGGCATCGGCGACCGCCTTTACCTTTGCCGCAACGTTGCGGATGCGATCCACGTCGCCTACGGACGTACCGCCAAACTTCAATACCAGACGTGACATGAGCCGTTTCTCGGGCCGTGGATCGGCACCGCGCTTGCCGCCGGAACGGGCGGTATTCATACTCCGTGGTCCGCGCCGCCGCAACGCCCGGAGACCCCATGCCGACCGCCTCCACCATCGACCCCGCGGAAGTCGATCGCTTTGCCGCGCTGTCCGGCCGGTGGTGGGACGAACGCGGGCCGATGGCGCAACTGCATGCGTTGAACCCGGTGCGGATGCGGTATTTGCGCGACGGAATGTGCGAACAATTTGGCCGCAAGGCGGGACGCAGGCCGCTGGCCGGCTTGCGGGTGCTGGACATCGGGTGCGGGGCCGGGCTGTTGTGTGAGCCGCTGGCGCGGCTGGGCGCCGAGGTCACCGGCATCGACGCCGCCCCCGACCACGCCGGGGTCGCCCAGCGCCACGCAGCGGATGCCGGGCTTCGCATCGAATACCGCACCGCGGCGGCGGAAGACCTGGCCGGAGAAACCTGGGACGCGGTGCTGGCGATGGAAATCATCGAGCATGTGCCCGACGCCAGGGCGTTCGTGCACGCGGCGGCAGCGGCAGTCGCGCCCGGCGGCATGTTCTTTGGCGCGACTCTGAACCGGACGATGCGATCGTTGGCGTTGGGCATCGGCATGGCGGAATGGGTGCTGCGCTGGGTGCCGCGCGGCACCCACGACTGGCGGCGGTTTGTGCGGCCGTCGGAATTCGCCGCCGCGCTGCGTGGCGGCGGACTGGAGGTCGCCGACGTGACCGGGGTGACGTTCGATCCCGCCACCGGCGGCTGGCACGCAAGCCGCGATGTCGGGGTCAACTATATGCTGCGGGCCGCGAGGTGAGGCCCCGGACGCGGGATCAGGCGTCCTTGCGCGGCATCTGAAACGGAATCTCGCTGAACTCGATGCCTTCGTCCTGGAGCGCCGATACGTCTTCGGGACTGGCGCTGCCCCAGATGTTGCGCTTTTCGGTTTCGCCGTGGTGAATCTTGCGCGCTTCGTCGGCGAAGCGGTCGCCGACATCTTCGCAATTCGCCTGGACCAACGCCTGGGCGTTGGTCAGCGCCGTCATGGCGCGGCGGGTGTATTCCTTTTCGGACTTTTTCCGCGCGCGGCTGGTCGAAACATTGGGCGCCATCGGCGCACGTTCAATTTCGTCGTCGCCGCACAGCGGACATTCGAGCAAATGGCCGCGCGACTGTTCATCGAACGCGAACGAATCCGGAAACCACGATTCGAACACATGGCCCCGCGAACATCGCAGGTCGTAGGCGATCATCGCCGTCTCCGCCGGGGCGCCCGACAGGCGCAACCCACCCTTCGCACATAGCCCGGACCGCCGGGCTTCGCAAGACCGTGGCCGATTTCGGGAGTCCCGCCGCGAACGCCGCCGCGCCATCGGCCTGGGTAACGCGGTTCGCCGCGCTGGCCGCGCCGGGGTGTGCGGTGCTGGACGTGGCGGCCGGGACCGGGCGGCACACGCGCTGGTTTCTGGACGCCGGGCATCCGGTCACCGCGGTGGACCGCGACGTTTCGTCGCTAGCGGATCTGAATGGTCACATCGACGCGGCGATCTTCGCCGCCGACCTGGAAGCCGGGCGTTGGCCGTCCGGCATTTCGGAGCAGCAGTTCGGCTGCGTGGTGGTGACGAATTATCTGCACCGCCCGCTGTTGCCGTGGATCGTTGCCGCCGTCGCGCCGCACGGCGTGCTGCTGTACGAGACCTTCGCGCAAGGAAACGAACGGTTCGGCCACCCGCGCAATCCCGAATTTCTGCTGCGGCCCGGCGAGTTGCTGGAGGCGGTGCGCGGCGAATTGACGGTGGTCGCGTATGAACACGGCGAAATCGAGCGGGACAGCGGCCCGGCGGTCGTGCAGCGCATCGCCGCGGTGCGGGGACCGGCGCGGCCGCTGCCCTAGATTGGCTCGGAAAACGGACGCCCGTGCCGGAGCGACGGGATGCGGGTGCGGGCCTCGGTAATCGCCGCCGGGTCGATGTCGGCGAATACCGCGCCCGGCGTCTCGCCCGCGTCGGCGAGAATTTCGCCCCATGGCGAGACGACCAGCGCGTGTCCGAACGTGGCGCGGCCCGCCGGATGTTCGCCGCACTGGGCCGGGGCGATGACGAAGCAGCCGGTCTCGATCGCGCGGGCGCGCAACAGCACGTGCCAGTGGGCGCGGCCGGTGACGGCGGTGAACGCCGACGGCACCGCCAACAGGCCCGCGCCGGCCAGCGCCAGCGACCGGTACAGGGCCGGAAAGCGAACGTCGTAGCAGACCGACAGACCGAGCCGCAGCCACGGCAAATCGACGGTGACGGCGGCGTCGCCCGGTCGATACGTGTCGGATTCCCGGTACGGGCGCTGCCCCGGCAGGTCGGCGTCGAACATATGAATCTTGTCGTAGCGGGCGGCAATCGCGCCGTCGGGCGCGAACACCAGCGCCCGGTTGGCGAGGCGGCCGGAGTCCGCCGCCACCGCCACCGTGCCGCCCAGCAACCAGATTCCGGCGCGGGCGGCGGCGGCGGCAAACGCGGCCACCGCCGGATGCTGGCCTTCG
>JAQBXG010000113.1 GCA_027625125.1 Pseudomonadota bacterium | reverse complement strand
CACCGCGACCTGACCGCCGTCGCACCGCGACCTGACCGCCGCGCAGCCGGTCAGCCGGCGAACAATACCTTGTTGGCGGCGGCCAGCGCCTTGCCGGTCCTGATCTTCGCTCCGGCGGCGGCCAGCGTCGCCTCCAGCGCCGCCAGACACAGCGTCACATGGTTCGGCGTCGACGATGTCCCCATCAGTCCGATGCGCCAGACCTTTCCCGCCAGCGCCCCCAGCCCGGCGCCGACTTCCAGGTTATAGTTGGCCAACAGCGCCTTGCGCACCGGCGCGTCCTCGACGCCGTCGGGAATCACGACCGAATTCAGTTGCGGCAACCGCTCGTGTTCCGCCACCAGCATTTTCAGGCCCATCGCCTCCAGTCCGTCGCGCAACGCCTCGTGGTGTTTCCTATGGCGCGCCCAGGCGTTTTCGATTCCTTCCTCCTGCAACATCGTCAGCGATTCGTGCAGGCCATACAACGCATTGATCGGCGCGGTGTGGTGATACGAACGGGGGGCGCCGCCGCCCGAACCCTGCCAATAGCTCATCACCAGATTCAGGTCCATGAACCAGCTCTGCACCTTGCGGTTCCGTCCCTTGATGACCTCGGTGGCGCGCTCGGAAAAGCTCACCGGCGACAGGCCGGGCGTGCAGGACAGGCACTTCTGCGAACCCGAATAGATCGCGTCGATGCCCCAACCATCGACCTCGATCGCAATGCCGCCCAGCGAGGTCACCGCATCGACAATCGTCAATATGCCGGCATCGCGGGCCATCTTGCACAACTGCTCGGCTTCGGCGCGCACCCCGGTCGACGTTTCGGCATGGACAAACGCCAACGCCTTCGCGCCAGGGTTGGCGGCAATCGCGTCGCGCACCTTGTCAAGATCAATGCCCTTGCCCCAGTCGTCGATCACCATCACCGGAGTCGCCACGCAGCGCTCGACGTTCTCCTTCATGCGGCCGCCGAAGGCGCCGTTCTGGCACACGATCACCGTGTCGCCCGGCTCGACCAGATTGACGAAACAGGTTTCCATGCCGACCGATCCGGGGCCGGAAACCGGGATGGTCAACTGGTTCCGGGTGCGGAACGCCGACCGCAACAACTGCTTGACCTCCTCCATCATCGCAACGAAGGCGGGGTCCAGGTGGCCGATGGTCGGCCGCGCCATCGCGGCCAGAACGCGGGGGTGTACGTCGCTGGGGCCGGGGCCCATCAGCACGCGGAGCGGAGGCTGGAACGAAGGCATAGGTCTCTCTTTCAGCTTGGCGGGCCGGGACGGTACCGCCCTAGCCGATGATCAGCAACAATGTCGGCGTGTTGATATCGCGAATGATCCAGACGTACTCGGTGCCGCCTTCGGCCGGCACGACGCCGGTGGCGTTGTGGTCGATGACCCGCGCGTCGGTGATGATGCGGATTTCGCCGATGGTGTTGAAACCCGCGGCCAGCACGGCCTGCTTCTGGGATTGGGGCACCGACGGCCCGCGCACGGTGATCTCGCCGGTCTCGGCGACATAGTTGATCGACAGGATTTTGGAATCAGAGCGCACGAACGAAACGCTCGAAGTCACAAAGATGTTGCCGGTCTTGAAAAAGTCGACACGGAACTGGGCGTTGCCGACGAACTCCACTTGCGAAAAGCCCGAATCGCGCCGAAGGTCGGCCTCGATATCCCGGGCGCGCCGGTCGATCTCCTGTTGGGACAGCGGCCGGGTCTGGAACGCGGGGATCAGTCCGGCGTGGGCCAGAATACCGGTGTACGACAGTGAAAATTCGCCGCTCCGCGATATGGCGATTTCGGCCTCGAAGCGCATCGGGATATAGCAACTGCCCAGCGCCAGCAGCAGGGCCGAAGCGGCGAGAATCCTGAAATGCAACACGCGACTCCTTTCCCTGACCCGGACCGGCGCCCGGCGCGAGTATATGTCGCCGTCACGATGGGCGCATCCGCGCCACATTGCCGCCCGTGACCGGACGTCTCTACGATTTTTCCGGCATGCGCCGGGTGTTCTCGAATCGCAATTACGCGATCTACGCGGCGGGCAATTCGGTCTCGCTGATCGGCCTGTGGGTCCAGCGCCTGGGGGTCGGGTGGCTGGCGTGGGAACTGACCCGGTCCGGCTTCTGGTTGGGGGCGGTGGCGTTCGCCGACCTGTTTCCGGTGATGGTGCTGGGCCTGTTCGGCGGCGTCCTCGCCGACCGCTACGACCGCCGGCATTTGCTGCTCGGCGGCCAGGTGCTGGCGCTGGCCCAGGCGCTGGCGTTGTGGGCGCTGACGATGCTCGGCCGCATCGACATCGAGCTGTTGTTCGCACTGGCGCTGTTCCACGGCATCGTCATCGCCGTCATACAACCGGCGCGCCTGTCGTTGATTCCGCGCCTCGTGCGCGACGAAGACCTCAGCGCGGCGGTGGCGATGGGGGCGGTGCTATTCAATATTGCGCGGTTCATCGGCCCTGCGGTCGCCGGCGTCATCATCAGCCTGGCCGGTGTCGCGACCGCGTTCGCGTTCAACGCCCTGACCTATGGCGCGCTGATCGTCGCGCTGGCGGCAATCCGCGTCACCGCCCGGCCGGCGGCGGGGCGCGCGCCGCAATCGGTGCTGGCTGCGGTCGCCGGCGGCATCTCCTATGCCGCCCGCCACGGCGCCATCGCTCCGGTGCTGCTGCTGATGGCGGCGATGTCGGTGTTGCCGCGCCCGGCTATCGAACTGTTGCCCGGCTTCGCCGACGCGGTGTTCGCCCGCGGCGCCGGCGGCCTCGCACTGCTGACATCGTCGGTCGGCTTCGGCGCCCTGGCTGCCGGGATTGTGCTGGCCCAGCGCCGCTCCGCCGCCGGCATGACGACGGTGGCGCTGAACGCGGGCTTCGTCGCGGGGGCGGGCATCGGCGTATTCGCCGCCACGCGCAACATCTGGATCGCGTCGGCGGCGCTGGGGGCGGTCGGATTCGCCGTCGCGTCCCTCGGGGTGGCGACCCAGACGCTGATTCAGACCGGCGTCGCCGACGACATGCGGGGCCGCGTCCTCAGCATCTGGGGCCTGCTGTTGCGCGGGCTGCCGGCGGTCGGCGCGCTGGCGATGGGCTGGATTTCGGATTTCGTCGGCTTGCGGCCGCCGGTGCTGGCGGCGGCGGCGCTTTATCTCGCGGCGCTGCTGTGGCTCGGCCGCCGCCGTGCCGCCATCGCAACGCTGGAGCACGGCCCGCCTACCGGTGACACTCGACCAGAACCGTAAACCCGCGCGCACGTCCGGCGGCGGCGGCGGCGGCGATGTCGCCGAGCGCGGCGGTCTCGGCGGTGCGGTACTCGACGACGTGGGAATCCAGGAACACCTGCGCCAGCCAACCCTGCAACGCGAAGTTGATGTTCTGGGGAATGTCGCCGATGGCCTCGGCGACAACCAGCGCGTCCAGCTTGGCGACGACGACGCCGACGATATTGCCGCCGGCGTCGACCACCGGGCCGCCCGAGTTTCCGGGTTGCACCGGCGCGGTGATCTGCATCAGGCGGCGGTCGTCTCCGGGTCCGGCCAGTGCGCTCAGGGTGCCGGTGGTGACGATGGCCTCGGCCTGGGTGACCATATCGGCGCCGAACAGCGGATAGCCGATGACGATCAATTCCTCGCCGGGGCGGATGCCGCGCCCCGAACGGAATGTCGCGACATCGACGACCGGCAGATCGGGGGCGCGCAACAATGCCAGATCGCTTTCGAGTTCGGCCGCCTGCACCGTCGCGACGAACGTTTGCAGCGAGTTGGTCCGCAGCCGCACCTGGGCGCATCCGTTGATCACGTGGTGGTTCGTGATTACCTGGCCGCTCGCGCTGACGACGAAGCCGGTGCCGGTGCCGACCAACTCCAGTTCGGCGGCGGCGGCGGCGAATCCGCCGCCGCGCGACCGGCGCGATTCGGCGGCGTGCGCCACCACCAATGCGAGGTTCAATTGGTCGTTGATTTCCGATGTCACTTCCAGGCCATAGTCGGCCTGAAAGGCGGCGATGGCGGCGCGGGTCCGCGGCCCGATCACGCCGTCGGCCGGGCCGGGGTCGTATCCCAGTTGCGCCAGCGCCGCCTGGATACGCGCCACCTCCGGCGCCGCGCCGCCGCCGCGTTCGGGCGGCGGCGGGACAAAGGCGCCGTCCGGGGCGTCCAGCGACGGCGTATAGACTCCGGCCAGGTAGTCGGCGAACAGTTGCTCGCCGCGGGCGATGTCCGCCTCGGACATGAACCCGCGCAGATTGTCCAGATTTTCGGGCGCGGTATCCGAATCGCCGCTGGCGATCGCCATGCGATACCAGAACAACGCCAGCACATCGTCCTGGGCGACCCCTTCGCCCGACGAATACATCACACCCAGGTTGTTCGCCGCCTCGCCGATGCCGTACAGCGCCGCCTGCATGTACCACCACGCCGCTTCCAGATCGTCGATCGCGGCGCCGACGCCTTCGTCATAGGCGACCGCGAGCTGGAACATCGAATCGGCGTTGCCCTGTTCGGCGGCGCGGTCGAACCACGTCACCGCCACCTTCGCATCGACCGGCGCGCCGATCCCCAACAGGTACGCCATGCCCAACTGGTGCTGCGCCTCGTGCTCGCCCTGTTCGGCGGCCATCCGGTAGTATCGGGCGCTCTCGAAATCGTCCTGGGGCACCCCGGCGCTCAGCGCATACAGCGCCCCCATCGCCAGTTGCGCCTTCGCCAGCCCCTGGTCCGCGGCCCGGCGGTACCATTCGGCGGCGCGTTCCTCGTCGCGCTCGACCCCCTCGCCGGCGAAATAGCTATAGGCCAGATTCAATTGCGCCTCGGCGTGGCCCTGTTCCGCCGCCCGCCGGTACCATTCCGCCGCCAGCGCAAAGTCCTGCGCCACGCCAAAGCCGCCGTCGTGGTTCAACCCCATGCCGTACTGGGCGTCGGCGTGCCCCTGCTCGGCGGATTGGCGCATCCACTCGGCCGCGGTCGCGTCCGATTGCGCCACGCCGTCGCCCGTCTCGTACTGCAAAGCCAGGTAATACTGCGCCTCGGGGTCGCCCTGTGCCGCCGCCTGGCCGTACCAATAGGCGGCGGCGGCGCGGTCGCGCAGCACGCCGACGCCGTCGAAGTACAGCCCGGCCAGAAAGAACTGGGCGTCGGAATCCCCCTGCGTTGCCGCCTGTTCCCACCAAAAGGCGGCCTCGGCGGCGTCCTCGGCGGTTCCCAGCCCGTTTGCGTACAGATATCCGACGTGGACCTGGGCGCGCGCATCGCCGTCGCGGGCATGGGGCAGAAACTCGGCCAACGCCGCGTCCCACGCCTCGCGGTCAAAGGCGTCATAGGCGGCGTCCATGTCGGCGAACGCAGCGGTCGCGGACAACGCCAATGCAACGGTCACGGCCAGAAAACGGCGCACGTCTCGTCTCCGAAACTTCCCCGGTCGCCGGTATCCTACGGGATCACCGGCGGGCTGTCGCCCTCCGGCGCGCGGCGCGTTACTGCAACTGCGCGACCGCGTACAGCACCCGCAACGGTTCACTGACGATCACCGCCGAGCGGAACTGCCGCCACGGTCCCTCGAAGTGATAGTTGTGGTTGCCGCGCGCCGCCTTCAGCGGCCCCAGGTCCACGGTACGGCCCAGCTCCGCGAAGTCCGCCGGGCGGCGCGTCTCGCTCAACAGCACCCGCAGCCCCGGCCCGGCCACCGTCGCCAGCTCCTCGACGCGCAAGAACGGCCCGCCCTCCTGGGGCTGGTACAGCATCGCGACTC
>JAQBXG010000112.1 GCA_027625125.1 Pseudomonadota bacterium | reverse complement strand
CCAAACGCGTTGACAATGCGCCCGAGCCACGACGAATGCGGATGCACCACCGGGTCCGCGCCGGTCACGACGGTCTTTGCTCCCAGGCCGACGCCGTCCAGCGACGAGAACGGCATTGCCAATGCGTGGCCGTCACGGAAGCCGACGACTTCACAGGCGGTGCGCGAACCGCGCCGGCCGACGATTTCGCAACGCGAGCCGATCGAGACGCTGCCGTGCAAGCCCGCGACTTCGACGAGCAGGCCCTGGATTCCGGCGACGCGCCCAAATGGATGGTGGGTGGCGAGGCGCTCCAGTTCGGCGGTGAGGCTTTCCACGGCGGCTCCTGTCGGCACGGGCGGGAGGTTCCGGACCGACGCCCAGCATGCGCCGTTGGGTTTAACGTTCGGTAAAAGCAGCCGGATTTGGCGGCCGGGAGGCAATCCTCCCTTGCCCGAGTCCCCAATTCGTGCGTTAATTATGATTAACGACGCCCGGCGCGGGGCGGAGCCTGCATAGGACGGAATATCATGCGTGTGTTGCTGGTCGAAGACGATCCCGCGACCGCCCGCAGTGTCGAAAAGATGCTGTCGGGCGAAGGTTTCAACGTCTACGTCACCGATCTTGGCGAGGAAGGCCTCGATCTCGGCAAACTGTACGACTACGACATCATCGTTCTGGACCTGAATCTTCCCGACATGCACGGTCTGGACGTGCTGAAGAAATTGCGCCTGGCAAAGGTTGCAACGCCGATCCTGATCCTGTCCGGCGATTCCGAGCCGGACGACAAGGTAAAGGGGCTGGTATTCGGCGCCGACGACTACCTGACCAAACCGTTCAACCGCGACGAACTGGTCGCCCGGCTGCATGCGATCGTGCGGCGGTCAAAGGGACACGCCCAGTCGGTCATCCGCACCGGGCGCATGTCGGTGAATCTCGACTCCCATTCCGTCGAGGTCGACAGCAAGCCCGTACACCTGACCGGCAAGGAATACAGCGTTCTGGAATTGTTGACGCTGCGCAAGGGAACGACGCTGACCAAAGAGATGTTCCTGAATCACCTGTACGGCGGCATGGACGAACCGGAACTGAAAATCATCGATGTCTTTGTCTGCAAGCTGCGGAAAAAGATCGCCGCCGCGAACGACGGCGAGCACTACATCGAGACGGTCTGGGGTCGCGGGTACGTGCTGCGCGACCCGGAGGCGGCGAAAGAAACCGCCGCCTAGGGCGCGACCCGCGCGGCAAGGGCGATGCGGCTGTCCGCTTCGTCGATGCCGACCTCGCCGCCCATCGCGCGGGCCAGCGCACCGGTGAAAAATGGTTGCACGACCCGGGCGGTGAGGCCGCCCTCCGGAACGTCGCCGCGCAATGCGTCGCGCGACGCCTCCGAAATCGTGGGCCGGTCGCCGACCGCGGTCACGCGCATCCTGTCGCCACCGATCTCAACCGACACGGTGCCGCCCCGCGGCAACGCGTCGGCGGCCAGCAAGATCAGATTGAGCGCGAGTTTTGCCGCGCCCTGGGACAGATTGTCCTCCCCCGGATTGGGCCAGTGCAGCGCCGCCTTGCGCTCGGCGAAGTATGCGGTCGCGGCATCGCGCAGCTCGGCGACCGGGGTGGTGGCGCCAAGGCCGCCCGCGGCGCCGAAGGCAAGCCGGAAGTACTGCAGCCGCCGCAGCGTCTCGTTGGACGAAAACTCAAGCAGCTCCAGGGCGTCGGACAGGCCGTCGGCGCCATCGTCGCGGAGCATTTCGATCCCGTTGCCGACCGCCCCCGCCGGCGCCGACAGATCGTGACAGACGCGCGAGACCAGCAGCGCGGCGATTGTCAGGTCGGTGGGCGCGGTCACGTCTTCGTCTCCTGTGGCGCCAGCAATTCGCCAAAGGCGTCCATTTCTCGGTCCAGCGCCCGCATCACCTGGTCCTCGAGATCGTGATAGCGCCGGAGCGCCATCTCGCCCATCGGCGTCACTCGCGCACCGCCGCCGCCCTTGCCGCCTGTCGCCGTTTCAACCAGCGGCTCGCGGAACGACCGATTGACTTCGTCGATCAATACCCATGCGCGGCGATAGGACATTCGCGCCTGGCGCGCGGCGGCCGAAATCGAGCCGGTGGTCCGGATTGCCTCGATCAGCCGCACTTTTCCTGGCCCGAGGGGAAACGAAGCGCCGAATTGCACCCGTACCTGCGGTCGGGGCCGCAGATGCGGGCGCGGCGGGCGGTTGATCCTGGTCTTGGCCTCAGCCATTTGGTTGTCGCTTTCGCCGAGTCTGCTATATCCTATCGAATATAATGGTTGTCGCCAGCGCGGACGATCACCGTCAACGCGGAGGAGCACATGGACGGCGCGGCGCCGCAAGCGGCGGATCGGGGCCTGCTCGACCCTTTCGGGCGGATCGTGACCTATCTTCGCGTGTCGGTGACGGACCGCTGCGATTTCAGATGCGAGTACTGCATGTCCGAGGACATGACGTTCTTGCCGAAGTCCGAGGTTCTGTCGCTGGAAGAACTGGACCGGGTGTGCAGTGCGTTTGTTCGCAAGGGCGTGCGCAAACTGCGCCTGTCGGGCGGCGAGCCTTTGGTCCGCAAAGATATCCTGAAGCTGGTCAACCAGCTTGGCCGCCATTTACAGAGTGGCGCGCTTGACGAACTCACGCTGACCACCAACGGCAGTCAACTGCATCGCTTTGCCGCACCGCTGTATGCAGCGGGCGTGCGCCGGGTCAATGTTTCAATGGATTCGATGCGGCCCGACCGGTTTCGCGAAATCACCCGCCGCGGCGAACTGGCTCAGGTGCAGCGCGGCCTGGCGGCCGCCCGCGACGCCGGCCTGGGGGTGAAGATCAACGCCGTGGCGCTGAAGGGTGTCAACGACGATGAATACGATGACATGATCCGTTGGTGCGGCGAGTGCGGATACGATCTGACGTTGATCGAAACGATGCCGATGGGCGAAGTCGACCACGATCGCGCCGACCGGTATTTGCCGTTGTCGCTGGTGCGGTCCCGGCTGGAGCGGTCCTGGACCCTCGAAGACATCGACTATTCGTCGGGTGGACCGGCGCGCTATGTGCGCATTGCCGAAACAGGCCGCAAGGTCGGATTCATCACGCCGCTCAGCCATAACTTTTGCGAATCCTGCAACCGCGTGCGGCTGACCTGTACCGGCACGCTGTACATGTGCCTGGGCCAGAACGACGCCGCCGACCTTCGCTTTCCGCTGCGCGTCGAAGCGGGCGATGAGCTGTTGGAGGCGGCGATCGACGAGGCGATCGGGCGCAAGCCAAAGGGCCACGATTTCGTCATCGACCGCCGCAATAGCGGCCCCGCCGTCGCCCGCCATATGAGCGTCACCGGCGGCTGAGGCGAGGGGCGTCCGGCCCCGGTCCGCGTCTAGCCCCACGGCCCGCGCCGGCGCGGCGGCTTTGGCAGCGGCCGCCGGCGGGTATCCCAGATCCGCACGCCTCGCCGCCGCAAGATCGGCAACAGCGCCATGCCGGCCAGAAAACCGCCGACATGGGCCCAGTAGGCCGCACCACCAGCGTTTTCGTCGGCGACGGCACCGCCCCCCATGACCAGCTGAAAGACAAACCAGACCCCCAGGACGAAATACGCCGGGATGCGCGCGGTCCAAAAGAACAGACCCAGCGGCACAACCACCAGCACCCGCGCCAGCGGGTGCAGCAAGAAGTATGCGCCGAGCACGCCGCCGATGGCGCCGCTGGCGCCGACCATCGGCACCGAAGACCCCGGCGCCTGGTAGGCCTGCGCCAGCGCCGCCGCGATACCGCACACCAGATAGAAAATCAGGAACCGGCCGTGGCCCATCGCTTCCTCGACGTTGTTCCCGAAGATCCACAGGTACAGCATGTTGCCCGCCAGATGCAGCAGGCCACCATGCAGGAACATCGACGTCACCAGCGGCAACTGCCGTGCGACGGCGCCGACCTCGCCCGGCCCCGCGAACCACGCCGCCGGGATGAACCCCAGGGTCCGGAAGATCTGGTCGAGTTCTTTCGCCGAATGCCCGATCTGCCACAGGAACACAATGACGCACGCAGCGATCAGGCCGCCGGTGACCCATGGCCGGATTGAGGTGGGATTGTCGTCGTGGAGCGGAATCATCGGCGGCCCCCACCCATAGCGCCCGCCGCCGCCGCGCGCTACATCTGTATACTTTGACGCCCTGCCCTGCCGGAAAGGTTCGATGAAACAGTCTGCGGCCCTTTCGTTCGTAGCCGACAAGACCCCGGCGGCCCGGGCCGCCCGCCGCGCCTGTATCGCCGAGTACGGGAACGCGCCAGTGCGCGAGGCCGAGGTGCTTGTGGCGCTGGGCGGCGACGGCTTGATGCTGCACACGATCCACCGCGCTTTAGGCCGCGTGCCGATCTTCGGCATGAACGTCGGCACGGTCGGGTTCCTGATGAACGAATTCGCGGTCGAGGGCCTGCGGCAACGCATCGGCCGCGCCGAGGAAGTCACGCTGCATCCGCTTCGCATGGTCGCGACAACGAAGAACGGCCGAAGAAGGACCGCGTTGGCGGTCAACGAAGTTTCGTTGCTGCGAACTTCCGGTCAAATGGCGAAAATCGAAGTGGCGATCGACGGCGTGGTGCGGCTGGAATCCCTGTTCTGTGACGGCGTGCTGGTTTCGACCGCCGCCGGCAGCACCGCCTACAATCTGTCGGCCCACGGCCCGATCTTGCCGCTGCAATCGGAATTGCTGGCGTTGACGCCGATCAGCGCCTTTCGCCCGCGGCGCTGGCGGGGCGCGGTGCTGCCGTCGCGGGCGCAGATCAGCTTTCGCATCCTGGAACCGGACAAGCGCCCGGTCAGCGCCACCGCAGACCACCGCGAGATTCGCAATGTCGTGGGTGTGCGGATTGCCGAGGCGACCGACAAGCGCGTAGCATTGCTGTTTGATCCCGAGCACGATCTGGAGGAGCGGATTCTGGTGGAGCAGTTCGCGACCTGAGACTTGGTGGGATAGCCTGGAGCGTCGGCGCACGAGCCGATACGGCACGGTTGGTCAATTGGATTGAGAGGGTGTGATGCAGATTCCGCTACAGATCACGTTTCGGGGATTTCCGTCATCGGACGCCGTCGAGGCCCGCATTCGCGACGAGGCGGCAAAGCTGGAGCGTTTTCGGGACAGCATTACCGGCTTTCGCGTCGTCGTCGAAGCGCCCCACAAGAACCAGAACAAGGGCAACCTGTTCCACACATCGATCCATATCACCGTGCCCGGCTCGGAGATCGATGTCACCCGCGAGCCGCCAAAGCACCACGCGCACGAGGATATCTACGTATCGATTCGCGATGCCTTCCGCGAAGCCACGCGGCAGTTGGAGGACCTGTTTCGCAAGCGTACCGACCGGGAGCAACACGGCCCGCCGCGCGGCACCGTGTAGCAGGGCTTTCGGCCGCTGGCCGGGCATCGGAGCATGGTGGGGACAAGCCGACACACGCTGACGTTTCCCGGTTCGATGGGGGCGATGCTGGCCGGGCGGCTGGATCTACCGCAGGGACCGCCGGCGGCCTACGCGCTGTTCGCCCATTGCTTTACCTGCACCAAGGACGTGCTGGCGGCGTCGCGGGTCAGCGCCGCTCTGGCGGCGCGCGGCTTCGCGGTACTGCGGTTCGACTTCACCGGTTTGGGGGAAAGCGGCGGCGACTTCGCCGACACCGGATTCACCTCGAACGTCGCTGATCTGGTCGCCGCGGCCGCATTCCTGCGCGAACACTACGCGGCCCCGTCCTTGCTGGTCGGGCACAGTTTCGGCGGCGCGGCCGTGCTGGCGGCGGGCGGGAAGGTGCCCGAA
>JAQBXG010000111.1 GCA_027625125.1 Pseudomonadota bacterium | reverse complement strand
TCGGTCGGCTGTACCGCAGCTACGTCAAGACCAACGACCGCTGCCCCCATTGCGGCGAGGAGCTGTTCCACCACCGCGCCGACGACGCCCCGGCCTATTTCACCATGCTGATCGTCGGCCACCTGGTCGTCACCGGCGTCCTGTCGGCCGAGCGGGCGCTGACGCCGCCGATCTGGCTGCAAATGGCGGTCTGGGTGCCGATGGTCCTGGTGCTGGCGCTGTCGCTGCTGCCGCGCATCAAGGGCATGCTGGTCGGCCTGCAATGGGCGCTCTATATGCACGGGTTCGGCGGCGACGGCGACGATCGGGGCGAGCCGGCTTGACAGCGGTCGCCGGGGCGCTATGTTCCCGGCGGCGCACCTTCCGGGACCGATCCGATGGCCAAACAGACCTTCGTCAAGATCAAGCTGCTCAGCACCGCCGACACGGGTTCGTTCTATGTGACCAAAAAGAACCCGAAGACGATGACCGAAAAGCTGACGCTGAAAAAGTACGATCCGGTCGTCCGCCGCCACGTCGAGTTCAAGGAAGCCAAGATCAAATAACCCGCACCGCCCGGTGGCGGTGCTGCAACATTCCCGCCGCGCTCCCGCGCGGCGTTTTTCATTCCCCCGTCTGCCCCCCCACGTCGCTCCGGTACCGGGCGACCATGCGGTTGCGGCCGCCTTCCTTCGCCGCATACAGCGCCTCGTCGGCGCGGGCCAGCATCTGCTCCGCCGAATCGTCGCCGCCCGAAGACGTCGTGACGCCGATACTGACCGTCACCGGCAATTCGATACTGCCGCCCAAAACCGGAAACGGCGCGCCGCCGATATCCTTCAACAGACGCCCGGCGACGGTCTCGGCGATCGCGCCGCTGGTATCGGGCATCGCGACGACGAATTCCTCGCCGCCGTAGCGCGTCGCCAGATCGATTCCGCGAACCCCCAGCCGAAGCCGGTCGGCGAAGGCCTGCAACACCTCGTCTCCGGCCGCATGGCCGTGTTCATCGTTGACCTTCTTGAAATGATCGATATCCAGCATCATCAACGACAACGGCTTGCCGCCGGCGTTCGCCCGCGCGACCAGATTTTCCAGGTGGCCGACAAGATAGCGCCGGTTGTGCAGGCCGGTCAGCGAATCGGTGACCGCCATCGCCACGCTCATTTCATATCGTGCGCGCAGCCGGTCGTGATACGACTTGCGGCGGATTTGGGTCCGCGTCCGCGCCACCACCTCGGCCGGATCGACCGGCTTCACCAGATAATCGACGACCCCCATTTCCAGCGCCCGCACCATTGCCGCGGTGCCGTCGGGGTCGATCAGGATCAACACCGCCGTATCGCGAGTCGCCGCCTGCGCCCGCAGATGCGAGCACAACCGCAACCCGTCGAAGTCCTTCATCGTCAGGCTGACGACGACGACGTCGAACCCGCCGGCCGCGGCGGCGGCCATCGCCGCGGCCCCGGCCGTCTCGACTTCCCCTTCGCCCCTGTCCGCCAGCGCCGTGACGATCGCCGTGGCCTGCGCCGGGTCATCTTCGACGACCAGAATGCGCGGCCGCCCGCTGACGCCGCCGCCGTCGGCCGCGGTGTCCAGCACCCCCAACCGCGTCGACGTTTCCTCGCGCAGACGCAATTCGTCCAGGGTCAGCTTCATGCGCACCAGCGATCGCACCAGCGCGAACAACGCCGTGTCGTTGACCGGCTTGGTCAGAAAGTCGTCGGCGCCGGCCTCCAGCCCACGCACCAGCTCGCTCGTCTCCGAAAGCGCGGTAACCATGACGACCGGGATGATCGCCAGTCGCGGGTCCGCCTTGATCCGGCGGCAGACTTCAAATCCGTCCATTTCCGGCATCATCACGTCCAGCAGGACTATGTCCGGCGGCGACTCCCGCATCTTCGCCAGCGCCTCCGCACCGCTCATCGCCGTCGACACGTCGAAGTACTCGGCGGCGAGCTTCGCCTCCAGCACCTTGACGTTCGGCAGGATGTCGTCGACTACCAGAACCTGCGCCGGCACACATGCCTCCTGTCGCGCGGCGCCGGAGCGAAGGAGAACCCGACGATGGCCCGATCCCCGCAAATCCGCGCCGTGTCCCGGTGTACCATCTCGCCCCCGAGCCGCCAAGCAGCGGCCCGCCGCCGATGACCCCCGACCTCGCGGAATCCCTGGCCCTGCGAGCGCTCGGCTGGCTCGCCGCGGAGCCGGAGCGGCTCGGCGGATTTCTGGCGGTGACCGGGGTCGGGCCGGACGTCCTGCGCGACCGCGCGACGGACTCCGACTTGCTCGCCGCGGTCCTCGACCACCTGCTCGCCGACGAAACCCTGCTGCTGGCGTTCTGCGGCGATGACGCCGCCGACCCTGCGGATGTCGCGCGGGCGCGGCGGCATCTGCCGGGCTTCGCCGAGCCGATGTAGCGCGGTCCGCTACCGGCCCGGACAGTCGGGCGCGGGCAGCAATTCCAGCGCCGTCAGCGTGCCGCCCAGGCGGAACACACGGTAGTCCAGGTCCAGCCGGTCCAGGATCGCGCCCTCATACAGCAGATACCCGACCTGATAGTCCGGCTCCCCGTCGGCGTCGCCGATGCCGTAGTACGCCAGATCGACGCCCCACGCCCGCCGCCCCGACAGCCCCTCGAAGCGCCGTCCGTCCTCGTGCGCCGCACCGATCGCCGCCGCCACCGTCGCCAGCGAATCCGGGCGGCCGCCCTCGAACAGCACCGTCGACAGAAACCGCGTCCCGGCCGCCGCCGCGTCCAGCACCGCCCGGGCATGGGCGACCGGAAACATCGCCCCGGCCGGAAGCTCCAGTTGCCGACCGGCCGGGGTTTCGTACTGCACGACCCCGCCGCCGCCGGCTACAAACGCCAGCCCGGCCCATGTGTCGGCGTCCGGGTCGCCTTCGGTCTCGAACGCGAAACGGAATTCCAGCCGCGTCCCGACGTCGTTCTCGGTCAGCTCCGATGTGATGCGGCTCCGGGTCGCCTCGCCCCCGACCTCCGCCAGCACCAGCCGCATCGCCTGGCGCACCGTCGTCGCACCGCAGGTCCGCGACACCTCGACCGCCAGTTCGCCGTCGACCGCGGCAATCGGTCCGCCCGCCGGCGCCGACGCAAGCTCGAGCGCATAGCTGGCGCGGTGCGGCTGGATTTCCGCCGCCGCCACGCCGGTGGCGCACCAGGCCGCCAATGCGGCCCCCAGGATCAGTCGCCGGGTCATCGCCGCCAGTGTACCAGCGGAAGCTGCTTCCTGCGGACGGGTGTCGGCGGACGGGGCGTTTCTTGCCGCCCGGCAGGAATTGCCCCGTCGTCAGCCCGAAAGGCCAGGATTTCCGGGCATTTCCGCTGGCACGGGAGTTGCTCCGCTTTGTCCGACCGAGAAGGCCGCCTCGTCCGTTGCCGCGGCCGACAGTTGGAGTGACCCGATGCCTGCCACCGCCGTTGCCGTTGCCGAAAAGCCGCCGTTCGGAGCCGACCTTGGCCGGTTGGCGCACCAGATCGTCGATGCGATCTGCAAGAATCCGGACGTGCCCCGCAAGGAACAGGCCCGCCAGCTTGCCCTGCTCGAACAGGCGCTCAGCACGATGAAGACCGCCGGCAGCCGCATCTCCGCCCTCGAAGAACACATCGACCACCTCGAATCCCTTTCCCGCACCGACTTTCTGACCGGCATCGCCAACCGCCGCGGCTTCGACGAGCATATCCAGTCGGTGCTGTCCGACGCCGACCGCCACGGCGATACCGGCGTCGTGGTGCTGATCGACCTCGACCATTTCAAGGAAATCAACGACCGCCACGGCCACGAAGCCGGCGATGCCGTGCTGCGCCAGGTGGCGGAAACCCTGCGCCAGAACATCCGCGCGTCCGACTTCGTCGCCCGCCTCGGCGGCGACGAATTCGCCGTCGTGCTGACCCACACCGGACCGGCCGAAGGCATGTACCGCGCCCGCCGGTTGCTGGCGATGCTCGACCAGGCGACCGTCGAACACAAGGACTACCGCTTCCGCGTCGAGGCCAGCGTCGGGGCCGCCAACTACAGCGCCCAAAGCGAGGCGCGCGATCTGCTCCACCGCGCCGACCTGGCCATGTACCGCCAGAAAAGATCCAAGGGCTTGCGCTTCCGCCGCCTCGCCGGCTAGTCCAGCCCGCGCCTCCGCCGCCGCTTGCGCCGGCGGGAATGACGGGCGAGGATGCGCCGTGCCTCCCATCTCCCCAGACCTGCCGTGACCGGCGCCATCGAGGCCCGCCTGCGCGAACGCGGCATCACGCTGCCGCCACCGACGCCGCCCGCCGCCGACTATGTGCCGTTCGTCGTCTCCGGCTCGCTGGTGTTCGTCGCCGGCCAGTTGCCGATGCGGGACGGCGCCGTCGCCATCAGCGGCAAACTGGGAGCGGAGGTGTCACTGAGCGACGGCCAGGCGGCGGCGCGCCTCTGCGGCCTCAATCTGCTGGCCCAGGCCGCGGCCGCCGCGGACGGCGACCTCGACCGCATCGCCCGCTGCGTCAAGCTCGGCGGTTTCGTCAACGCGACCCCGGACTTCGTCGATCATCCAAAAGTTCTGAACGGCGCCTCGGGCCTGATGTCCGAGGTGCTCGGCGATGCCGGTCGCCATGCGCGCTTTGCGATGGGCGCGGCATCGCTGCCGTTCGACGCCGCGGTCGAGGTCGACGGAATTTTCGAACTCCGCTGATCCGTTGGACGGCGACGGCGCGGAACCGCTGACGGCGCGCACCGCCGAATCGTTCGCGTCGATCGATGCGGCGGCGTGGGACCGCTGCGCCGGCGGCGACAATCCGTTCGTGTCGCACCGTTTCCTTCAGGCGCTCGAACAAAGCGGCTGCGCGACCGCCTCGACCGGCTGGACGCCGCGCCCGATCCTGCTCGAAACGCCGTCCGGCGAACTCGCCGCCGCCGCCCCGGCGTACCTGAAAACGCATTCCTACGGCGAGTACGTATTCGACCATGGCTGGGCCGACGCTTTCGAACGCGCCGGCGGCCGCTACTACCCAAAGCTCCAGGTCTCGTCGCCGTTCACGCCCGCGCCGGGGCCGCGTCTTCTGGCCGCCGGTCCGAACCGCGCTCATCGCCTCGACGCCCTGGCGCGCGCCATCGCCGCCGCCACCCGGGCAGGTGATGCATCCTCGGCCCATGTGACGTTCTGCACCGAAGACGAATGGCAGCTGCTCGGCGAGGTCGGCTATCTGCGCCGGGTCGGCGAACAGTTCCATTGGCGCAACGAGGGCTACGAGACCTTCGACCACTTTCTCGCCGCGCTCGCGTCGCGCAAACGCAAGGCAGTGCGGCGGGAGCGGCGCACTGCCACCGCCGGCGGCGCGATCACGATCCGCGCACTCGAAGGCGCCGACATCACCGGGCCGCAATGGGACGCGTTCTTTGCGTTCTACCTCGACACCGGCAGCCGCAAATGGGGCACGCCGTACCTGAACCGCGCGTTCTTCCGCCGCATCGCCGAAACGATGGCCGACGACATCGTGCTGGTGCTGGCGGAACAGGACAGCGCCCCGGTCGCCGCGGCCCTGAACTTCAAGGGCGGCGGCGTCCTCTACGGCCGCTACTGGGGCACGCGCAGCACCCAGCCCGCGCTCCATTTCGAGGTCTGCTACTACCAGGCCATCGACTACGCGATCCGCCACCGCCTCCGCCGCGTCGAGGCCGGCGCCCAGGGTCCGCACAAGCTCGCCCGCGGCTACCTGCCGGTGCGCACCTATTCGGCCCACTGGATCGCCGACCCGGCCTTCCGCGACGCCGTGGCCGAATACCTGGACCGCGAGCGCCGCCTCGTCGACGACGAAATCGGCGCCCTCGCCGCCCTCGCGCCGTACCGCCAGGCC
>JAQBXG010000110.1 GCA_027625125.1 Pseudomonadota bacterium | reverse complement strand
CGGCGGTCCATCGTCCCGACCGCTCGGGGGCAAGCGTCTCCATCACGTCGCCCATCACCATCGCCTCGAACAATTCGGTTTCCGTGCCGCCCTCCGCGGCGAACCGGCGCGCGAGTTCGGTGCGTTCGGCGGCGTCCATCGCCGCCAGCGCGGCCTCGCCGGGCAGCGCGAAATCCTGCGCCACCGCCGTCCCCGCCGCGGCCAGCGCCAGGGCAAGGGCCAGCGCCAGGGTCAACATCAGGGCCGAGCCCCGCGGGATCGTCGCCGCCATTCCGCCAGTATAGCGGTCCGTCCCGGCGTCATGCGGTCAAATGGGCGTCCGGCACCCATGGTGTGCGGCCCCGCCGCACCCCCCAAACCTTGACGTTCATGCGGTGAACATGGTAGCGTTCACGCCACGAACGCTCGGCGAGGCTCGATCTTGGCGTCATCATCGACAAAAGGCGAAGCGGACGGCGAGGATGGCGATTCCGCCATCACCCTCGGCCTGCTCGACGCCCTGCACCAGAACAGCGAGGTGTCGCAGCGGCGGCTGTCCAGCGAGCTGGGCATCGCCCTGGGCCTGACCAACGCCTACCTGCGCCGCTGCGTCCGCAAGGGCTGGATCAAGATGAAGTCGGTGCCGGCCAACCGCTATGCCTATTACCTGACGCCGCAGGGCTTCGCCGAAAAAAGCCGCCTGACCGCCGGGTACCTGTCGCGCTCCCTCAGCTTCTACCGCGAGGCGCGCAACGCCTGTGACGACCTGCTGGGCCAATGCGCCGGACGCGGCTGGACCCGGGTCGTCCTTTACGGCTCCGGCGACCTCGCCGAGATCGCCCTTCTGTGTGCGATGCGCCACGCGGTCCGGGTCGCGGCGGTCGTCGATCCGGCGGCCACCGAGCCGCAATTCCTCGGCGTGCCGATGGTGGCCGATCTGGCTGCGGCGCCGGCGGTGGACGGCGTGCTGCTGACCAACTCCACCCGGCCGCAATCCAGCTACGACGCGCTGGCGGCGGCGTTGCCGGCCGATCGCATTCTGGTGCCGTCGATCCTGCGAGTCTCGCGGCGGCCCGCCGACCGCGGGGGCGGGCGATGATCCGCTGGTATTGCGTCACGACTCAGATGCGGGCCGAAGTCTGGGCGCGCAACAACCTGTGGCAACGGGGGTTCGAGGCCTACCTGCCGGAATACAGCCGCCGCCGCCGCCACGCGCGCCGCACCGACTGGGTCCGCGCGCCGCTGTTTCCGCGCTATCTGTTCGTGCGCGCCGACTTCGACCTGCAAAGCGCCCGCGCCGTCACCACCGCCCCCGGCGTGCAACAGCTCATCGCCTTCGGCGGCCCGCCGACGCCGGTGCCCGACGCGGTGATTGCCGAGTTGCGCGCCCACGAGGGCGACGACGGCCTGATCGATATCGATCGCGGCCGGGGGCCATCTTCCCGCTACCGCGCCGGCGAGCGCGTGCGCGTCACCGAAGGCGCGCTGCTCGACCAGGTCGGCATCTTTCAGTGCCGCGAAGACCGCCAGCGCGCCGTCATCCTTCTCGAACTGCTTGGGCGCGCGGTGCGGGTGCGCGTCGCCGCCCGGTCCCTCGTCCACGAGCAATAGCGCCGCCCGGCGCACGGAGCGTATCGATGCGGATTCTGATTCTCGGCGGCGACGGCTATCTCGGCTGGCCCACGGCGATGCATTTCTCCGACGCCGGCCACGAAGTCACGGTGGCCGACAGCTTCGCCAAGCGAAAATGGGAAGTGGAACTGGGCATCGCGCCGCTCGCGCCGGTGCCGTCGCTGCACCATCGCGTGCGTTCGTGGAAACGCATCACCGGCAAAACCATCACGATGCGGGTCGGCGACCTGACCAATGCCCGGTCCGTCTACGGCCTGCTCGAAGAGGCGCGGCCCGACGCCATCGTCCACTATGGCGAACAGCCGTCGGCGCCATATTCGATGCAGAACCGCACGGCGGCGGTGGAAACCCAGGTCAACAATGTCGTCGGCACGCTGAACGTCCTGTTCGCAATGCGGCACGCATGTCCCGACGCCCACCTCGTCAAGCTCGGCACGATGGGCGAATACGGCACCCCCAACATCGATATCGAGGAAGGCTACCTCACCGTCACCCACAACGGCCGCTCCGACACGATGCTGTACCCGAAAAAGCCGGCCAGCTTCTATCACCTGTCCAAGGTGCACGATTCCCACAACATCGAATTCGCCTGCCGCATCTGGGGCGTACGCGCCACCGACCTGAACCAGGGCGTCGTCTACGGTGTCGATACCGATCACACGCTGCGCGACCCGTTGCTCCGCACGTCGTTTCACTACGACCATGTGTTCGGCACCGTCATCAACCGCTTCCTGGTCCAGGCCAGTCTCGGCGCGCCGCTCAGCGTCTACGGCAAGGGCGGCCAGACGCGCGGCTTCCTCGACATCCGCGACACCGTCCAGTGCGTCGACCTCGCGGTCCACAATCCCGCCGCGGCCGGCGAGTTCCGCGTCTTCAACCAGTTCACCGAACAGTACAGCGTGCTCGATCTCGCCCACCGCGTACAGGCGGCGGGAGCGCGCGCCGGTCTCGCGGTCCAGCTCGAACACCTCGACAATCCGCGCGCCGAGGCCGAAGAGCACTACTACAACGCCAGCCACTCCCACCTCGCCGACCTCGGTTTGGTCCCGCATTTGCTGACCGACGATTCCCTCGACCGGATGCTGGCGGTGGTCCACGCACAGTCCGGCGGTGTCGATCGCGCCGACCTCGCGCCGACGATCAAATGGAAGGGCGGGGGAGCAAGGGTCCAGGTGTGAACCGGCGCCGAGCCAGCGGACAGCGCGAACACCGGCCGCCGCCCGGCGGGCCGGGCAGCGCCGCCTCAGTCCGCGGCCAGATGCGAAAGCTCGACAAGTCCCGCCGCCAGCAATGCGTCGCCGACGGCGAAATCCATTGGCCCGTCGCAATCGAATCCGTTGAGCGGCGGAATCTCGACCGGCCGCGACGGGGCCGCGAATACCGTGCCCTGTTCCAGCGCCCGCGCGGCGTGAAAGATCACCAGATTGCCGAACAGGAACAGCGGTGGCTTGCGCTGCTTGTTATAGGCGTCGGCCCGTTCGGCGGCGAAGCGGAACGAAACCTCGCCTTCGGCGACCGTGCGCTGGTTGAACGCATGCTGGTTGTGGGGCACCGGAATCACCGTCTGCACCGATCCCGCCGCGCGGTCGGCGCGCAACACGTCCAGACACGCTTCGATCTGGGCCGGGGTGACAAACGGCGACGTCGGCTGCAACAGCGCGATCCATTCCGCGACCGCGCCCTCGGTTGCGGCGATGTCCGCCAACAAGTGGGCGATCACGTCGAATACCGCCGTGTCGTCGCCGCTCAATGCCGCCGGCCGGTGATGGACTTCGACCCCCAGCGCCGCGCAGCGTTCGGTGATCGCCGGCGCGTCGGTGCTGCACAGCATACGCGCAATGCCTGTCGCGGCATTTCCGGCGGCGGCGCAATAGTCCAGCAGCGGCCGGCCGCCCAGCATCGCCAGGTTCTTCATGCGAACGCTGCGCGATCCGCCCCGCGCGGGCACCAGCCCCCAGCATGCGCCGTCGATCAGCTTCATTACTTTTTCCGCCGCGTTTTTTTCGGCTTCGCTGCGGGCGCGTTGAAGAACGCCACCGCGCGGTCGATGACCCGCCGCTGCGTCTCTTGCCAGGCATCGCGGGTCGATCCGCCGATATGCGGCGTAATCAACACATTGTCGTGGCGGCGGGCATACTCGACCAACGGGTGCTCCAGCGGCGAAAACCCCGGCGCGAACTCGCCGTCCAGAACATCCGTCGCCACCCCGGCCAACCGGCCGTCGTGCAACGCCGCGACCAGCGCCAATTCATCCACCAGTTCCCCGCGGGCGGTGTTGACCAGAATCGCCTCGGGGCGAAACGCCGCCAATTCCGCCTCGCCGATCATGTGGCGTGTCCCGGCGGTGGCGGGCGCATGCAGGCTGACCACGTCCGACGCGGCGATCAATTCGGTCAACGTCGCGCACCGCGCCGGCCCTTCTTCGGCGTCGGCACCCACGTGGGGGTCGAAATACCGCACGGTCATGCCGAACGCCGCGCCGTATCCGGCCATGCGGCGGCCCAGCCGCCCCAGTCCGACGATGCCCAGCGACATGCGCGACAACATGCGCGGCGCACCGTGGTCAAAGCGGTTCCAGTCGCCGACCAGCACCGTCGAATACGACCACGGAATCCGCCGCCACAACGCCAGCATCAACCCGACCGCATGTTCGGCGGTGGCGGTGATCCCGGCCAGAAACACTTGCTCGTCGACCAGCGAAATCACTTCGATGCCCCGCTTCGCCACCGCGTCCATGTCGATGTGGGCGACGCCGGTGGTGTTGCTCAGGATCGCCCGCAATTTCGGAAACCGGGCCAGCCGTTCGGCGTCCATCGGCGTGCCCAGCGGCGCGCATGCCGCGTCCACCTCCGCCAATACCTCGTCGCGGTCGGCGCGCTGGTCCGGCAGTTCGACCACGTTGAACGCGGCGCGCAGCACATCCAGATTCTCCGGCGCGTATTGCAGCGCGGCGTAATACAGGAGCCGGGGCTTTGCCATCAGTACGTCATTTTCTTGGTCAGCAGCGCGGCGTCCAGCGGTGTCTCGGCCAGCACGCGGGTGATCTGCCGGTATGCGGTGCCGTCGCCGAACGGTGGCGCGATCCGGGCCAACGATTCGCGAAACGCCGCGTCGCCGGTGGCGCGGGCGATTGCGGCGGCGATGGCGGTGCGGTCATACGGCACGTCCTTCACATTCGCCGCCCGCTCGCGTCCGCGCTGGCGCTCGCCGACGTTGATCGCCGGCAAGCCGAAATACGGCGCCTCGATCAACCCGGCCGACGAATTCCCGACCAGACAGGTGGCGATGCGCTGCAATCCCTGAAAGTCGGCCGCCGGAATATTCGCGTGCACCGACACGCCAGGGGCGTCGCGGACTTTTTCGATTTCGCCGATGATGCCCTCGAATCCCTGGTCCGAACACGGATAGACGAACATCGCCCGGTGTCCGGCGTCGATCACCGCCGCCACGGTCTCGGCCATCTGCGCGGCGGCGTGGTCCGGCTCGGTCGAATCCGGATGCTGCAAGACAATCACGACTGGCGCGCCGACCGGCAGCGCATAGCGCGCCCGCACCTCGTCCTCGGGCGTCACGTCGCCCAGAAACATCTGGTCGATATGGGTGTCGCCGACCACGTGGATGCGCCACCCCTCCTCACCCATGCGGGCGATGCGCGCCGCCGACGCGGCGGTGGACGGAAAATGAATATGCGCCAGCTTGGTGATCGCGTGGCGCACCGGCTCGTCCAGACTGCCGGAAACATCGCCGCCCTGCACGTGGGCGATGGCGATCCGCATGTTGTGGGCGGCGATGCATCCGGCGAATACCTCGCCGCGGTCGCCGATCACCAGCAGGATGTCGGGGCGAAGTTTCTCCAGCACGTCCACCGCCTTGACCAGACAGCGGCCGACCGCCCGGGCGCGGTCCTCGTTCGAATCCCCGGCCTGTTCCATGTCGATCGCGGCATCGACGGTGAAGCTCTCCTCCACCTCCGACACCGTGCGGCCAAAGCGGTCGTACAGATGCTGGTCGGTCACCACCAGGCGCAATTCCAGATCGTCGTGGGCCTGGATCGCCCGCATCGTCGGCGCCAGCGCGCCGAAACCGCCGCGCTTGCCATTCCACACACAGATGCGCCGGGTCATTCGACGTCCTCGAATCGCAGCAGAGTGTCGGCGTCCAGTCCGCGCTTCAGCACCCGCCCGGCGAATTCGTCGATGCGGTTGGCCGGCACACCGGTGCCGGGCCGCTTCGCC
>JAQBXG010000109.1 GCA_027625125.1 Pseudomonadota bacterium | reverse complement strand
CGGCTGGCGGGTGCGATCGCGGCGCTCGCCGCCCGCGGCATACGAAGGAAACCCCGCCGCGGCCTCGGCCTCGATCTCGCCGGGCAGCAACAATCCGGAATCGAACGCAACCGGCAAATCCAGCACCCGTTCGCGGCCCGAGTCTTCGTGAATCTCGACCCGCAACGAATTGACGCCGTCCAGAAACGGAAACGACCGTGCGGTATACGGGCCGGGTTCCAGCCGCAGCGTCCGCAGCAGGCGGCCGTTGACGAGGAAATCGACGGTCGCCGGGGCGTCGAGCAGGAATTCGGTTTCGCCGCTGGGGCGCACCGTGCGGTAGGGCTGTAACGCCAGATTCCTCGCCACCGAAATGCCGCCCATCGCCAGCGATGACTGGAATCCGGCGGTCCCGAACGACAAATCGCCCGCGGTCATGCGAATCCGCCGGTCCGGCAGATCCCGCACGGCGCGCACGGCGCCGCGCTGCCACGGGATGGCCCGCTCCTCCGACCAGGCGCCGTCGCCGATCAACGCTGTGCCGTGCAGGTTGATCGCGCCGTCCAGCGACAAGACGATGCCGTCGCGGGTGCCGGTGCCGTCCCACTGCGTGAATCCGTCGCGCACGTTGACGTTCAGAAACGCCGAGCGGCGCGCGGATGGCGACACCTCGTCCACTGCCGGCGGCGTCGCGCCGAACTCCAGCGCACGCGGTTTCCGGACGCTGCCCGGCACGATGATGTCCAGCCGCAGCGCGGCGCGGTCGAACGCCGCGATCAGACCGGCGGCGGCGAGCGCGGCGAGCGGCAGACGCTCGTTGTCGTCGCGATCCGCGACCAGGCCGTCGAGGATGTCGCCGCGCAGCATCGGGGTCAGCAGATCCAGCAATGGCGGCGAATCGACAGCGACCGCGCCGGTCGCCGCGTCGAGTACCACGTCGATGTCGCCGCGGGGTGCGCCGTCGAGAGTCCAGGGAATCGTGAGCGGGACCACCGCCGGCTGCGCGATGGCCGGAACGGCGGTCGCGGCGGCCCAGCAGGCGACCAGCGCGGCAACAAGAACCCGATGCGGGCGCGGCGGGTGCGGCGGGTCCGGGTCCACGGGGGCCGCGCCGGCGCGTCGCCCGGCTAGCGGGCGGACTCCACGCGCAGGGTCGCCGACGGCGCCTGTTCGCCCAGGGACTCCGGCCAAGGCAGCAGGAACCGGCGCCGGTTTCCGGCCAGCACGTTTTCGCCCTCCAGTCCGGAAAGTTCGGCGCCCTTGAGTTCGATGCCCGCCGCGTCGGTCCGCAGCGACAGCACGGCGCCGTTTAACACGCCGTGGCGGGTGCCGCGATTGGCAATCGTCACCGCAAGGCGAACGCCCGCGTCGGTCACCTCGCGCGCCGCTTCCTCGACCGCGAGGCTCGACGTGGCCCCGGCCGGAGTCACATAGACCGCGCCTTCGTAGCGCACCAGGATGTCGATGCGCCCGCCCGGCGGCGGCGCGCCTTCGAGCGCCACCGGCAACTGCTCGGCGATGATCCGGAACGCCAATTCGCGCGCCAGGTCGGCTTCGCCGAGCCAGCGAACCTGAATCAGCTGCATCTCGTTCGGCGGCACCAGAGCCTGGTTCGGATAGACCAGAAACCGGTCGCCGGCCGGTGGCAGGGTTTCGCTGCCGTCGATGCCGACCAGGCGCTCGACCATGTCGATCTGCACCGCCACCGGCTCCGCGGCGTCATTCCAGATACCGAATGTCTGGGTCGCAGCGCGCCCTGACGGCGCGAACTCCATCACGATCGGAATCAACTGAAACGCCGCGGCGGATGCGGCGCCGAATGCCGTCAGCAATGTCGCGACCAACGCCGCCGCAAGTACGCGCAAGGCCGGCAAGCGGTGCATCCGCAGCCCTATTTGGCCGTGATCGTGAACGTCAGCACCTCGCTGTAGACCGCTTGCGGCAACAGCGATGCGACGGTGTAGGCGATGTTTGCGTCTACCGTCGCGCCCGAGAGATTCAGCGCCGACATGTCACTCCATGTCGCCAACCCGCCGGAGAACGGCAGACTCGCCGCGCCCTTTTTCAGATCGATCGCCAGCGCCGTGGCCGCGGCGGCGCTGTACAGACAGGGGCTGGTGGTGACCACGCAGCGGCCGCCGGCGGCCAGATTGGCCGAGGACACCGTGACCGTGTACCCGGCGGCGACGTTCGAGCGTTCGAACACGTCGGCGACTTTCAGGCTGGTCTCCGCGGCGCCCTCGGCCATGTTGATCGCCGAAGCCGCCGCCGTCGGCGTCACCGCCACCTCGCTGACCGCGGCGACGGTGCCGCTCAGCGACAGATCCGCCTCCAGCGTCGCGCGCGGATTGAACACGGCGAAAAACAATATTGTGGCTACCGCGCCGGTCGCCACGATCGCCGCCAGATGACCTAAATGTACGCCACGAACCATTCGGCTACTCGACGTCTCTGTTTCATACCTGTGGTTCATAGGGCGATTCTGCAACAAACCGGTGGAAAATTCGTTACCTGGCGCGGACGACCAACGTGATCCGGGAATCGACCGGATCGCCGCCGCCGGACCGCAGCCACAGCGCGCCTTCGGACGCCGACACCGTGTGCGCCGCCACCGGCGCCGCCGCCAGCACGGCCCGCTCGCCGTTGAAACGCACCGGGTCGCCGCGATATCGCAAATCGTAGGCGGGTTCGTTGTCAGGCGTACGCAACAACATCAGATCGTATCCCTGGTTGGCGGTTTCTTCGATGTGGGCCACGATTCCGCCGGACCGCGCGCCGCCCGGCGCAAGCGCGAAGTTGCCACCCGCCACGTGCTCGGTCAGCGGGCCGGGGGCGATGGTGATGCGGGCCGACTGCGGCACGACGCCACGCAACACCAGCGTCGCGGTGTCGGCTGCGACCGCAACATGCGCCACGCTGCCCATGGCGAACAGCGCAACCGCGACCGCCGCCCCTGCCCCAGTAGATCGAACCCGGTTCGCGGCCATTCCGTTCCGACGATTGTTGCGGCGCAAAGCGGCGAATCATAGGCAGCGCCGCACGCGGGCGCAAACTTGCGATTCGATGCAGACGCCAAAGCCGACTTGCGGCAAAAGCAGGGTATTGTCGCCGTCCCCTCGTGCGCCGGGTGTTCGATGCTTCCAGATTCCGCGACCGCGATTCTTACCGTTGACCTCAATGCGTTGGCCGGCAACTGGCGGTTGCTGGCGACGCGGGCAGGCGCGGCAGAGTGCGCGGCGGTCGTCAAGGCGGACGCGTACGGTGTCGGCGCGAGCCGGGCCGCACCTGCGTTGGCGGCGGCGGGCTGCCGGACGTTCTTCGTCGCCACCGCCGAGGAAGGCGCAAACCTGCGCCATGTACTCGGACCCGATCCGAATATCCTGGCCCTGAACGGCCCCACCGAGGCCGTCGCAGCCGATCTGCTGGCCCACGGGGTCATGCCGGTGCTGAACAGCCTGGGGCAGATCGAGGTGTGGGCCGCCGCCGCGCGTGTCGCCGGCACGCCGCTGGCCGCTGCGCTGCACGTCGATACCGGCATGAACCGCCTGGGTCTGCCGCCCGCCGAGGTGGCGGTGCTGGCGCGGGAGCCGCAGCGGCTGGACGGCATTTTGGTGGCGCTGGTGCTCAGCCATTTCGCTTGCGCCGACGAGCCGGCGCATCCGAAGAACCAGGACCAGATCGTGTCGTTCCTGCGCCTGAAGGGCGCGCTGGCGGCGGCGCCGGCGAGCCTCGCCAATTCCGCCGGCATCTTTCTGGGGGCGCATACACACTTCGATCTGGTCCGCCCGGGCGCCGCGCTCTATGGGATCAACCCTACCCCCGCCGAGGCCAATCCGATGGCGCAAGTCGTTCATTTACAAGGAAAAATCCTGCAAGTCCGGCAGATTGACAGCCCGGAGAGCGTTGGCTACGGTGCCGACTTCCTCGCGGAATCGCCGCGCCGGATCGCAACGGTCGCCGTGGGATATGCCGACGGCTACCATCGTTCCCTCGGCGGCCGCGGCGCGGGAATGCTGAACGGCTTCCGCGTTCCCCTCGCCGGACGGGTTTCGATGGATCTGCTGACCCTGGATGTCACGGACGCGCCGCCCGGACATGCCGAACCGGGCGCATGGATCAGCCTGATCGGCGGCGGCGTGTCGGTGGACGAAGTGGCGGCGGCGGCCGGGACGATCGGCTATGAGATTCTGACGTCGCTGGGTCAGCGCATCCACCGCGTCTATACGGGCGGTCCGAACGCCTGATGGTGGAGGCTGCCGCCGCGTTTCTGGCCGCGATCGGCCGTACCACGCTGAATTTCTTCGCCGTCGCCGGCCGCCTGACGACGTTCGCCGGGCGGAGTATTGCGGCATCGGTGCGGCCGCCGTTCTATCCCCGGCTGATCGCGGCGCAGATGGTGCAGATCGGCTATTTCTCGTTGCCGGTGGTCGGGCTTACGGCGCTGTTCACCGGCATGGTGCTGGCGTTGCAGATTTTTCTGGGTTCGGCCCGGTTCAATGCCGAAAGCGCGGTCGCGTCGATCGTCGTCATCGGCATTACCCGCGAGCTTGGCCCGGTCATCGCCGGGCTGATGGTGGCGGGGCGCGTCGGCGCGGCGATCGCGGCGGAAATCGGCACGATGCGCGTCACCGAACAGATCGACGCGCTGGAGACGTTGTCGACCGACCCGTTCCGCTATCTGGTCGCGCCGCGGCTGCTGGCGGCGGCGGTGACATTGCCGGTTCTGGTGCTGATCGGAGATCTGGTCGGTGTGTTCGGCGCATACCTGGTCGGCGTCTACAAGCTCGGGTTTTCACCGGCGACCTATATCCAGAACACGATGGACTTCCTCGAGACCATCGACGTGGTTTCCGGTCTGGTGAAGGCGTCGGTGTTCGGCTTCCTGATCGCGCTGATGGGCTGCTATCACGGCTATTACAGCCGCGGCGGGGCCCAGGGCGTCGGCGCCGCGACGACACTGGCGGTGGTGTCGGCGTCGATCCTGTTGCTGTCCGCCGACTACGTCATGACCGAACTTTTCTTTGTCCAATGAACAGGTTGCCAAAGTCTCCTGATCTTTCACGCGAAGCTGGTACGCCGAAGATCCGCCTGCGCGGGCTATGCAAGGGCTTCGGTCCGAAGCGGGTGCTGGACGGCGTCGACCTGGACGTGGCGCAAGGCGAATCGGTGGTGGTGATCGGCGGCTCCGGCACCGGCAAGTCGGTGTTGTTGAAGTGCATCATCGGCCTGATGCGCCCCGACGCCGGATCCGTCGAGGTGGATGGCGTGGAGGTCTCGGGCCTGCGCGGCGCCGCGCTGGACGACGTGCGGCGCAAGTTCGGCATGCTGTTCCAGGGCGCGGCCCTGTTCGACAGCCTGCCGGTCTGGGAGAACGTCGCCTTTGGCCTGATCGAGGGACGCGGCATGGCCCGCACCGAGGCCCGCGAAAGCGCCCTGCGCGATCTGGCCCGGGTCGGACTGGACGAAGACGTGGCCGGGCTGTCGCCGGCGGAGCTGTCGGGCGGTATGAAAAAGCGCGTCGGCCTGGCCCGCGCCATCGCAACAAAGCCGGAGATTCTGTTCTTCGACGAACCGACGACCGGGCTGGACCCGATCATGTCCGACGTCATCAACGATCTGATCGTCAAATGCACCCGCGAATTGGGGGCGACGGCGGTTTCGATCACCCACGACATGGCCAGCGCCCGCAAGATCGCCGACCGCGTCGCGATGCTGCACGGCGGCCGTATCGTCTGGCAGGGGCCAGTCGCCGACATCGACCGCTCCGGCAGCGACTTTGTCGAGCAATTCATCCATGGCCGCGCCAACGGCCCGATCCATGTCGAGGCGGCGGCGCGATGAGCCGGTCGCCGCGCTATGTATGCCAGGCCTGTGGCGCCGCCACCGGGAAGTGGGCCGGGCGCTGCGAGAATTGCGGCGAAT
>JAQBXG010000108.1 GCA_027625125.1 Pseudomonadota bacterium | reverse complement strand
CGCGCGCCATCAACGATTCGAAGGCGGCGCGGGCGCGCGTCTCGGCGTTGGCCACGTTCAGCAACCGGCTCAGGATGTGGTAGCCGTTCAGGATCGACAGGATCGTGAAGGAAATCTGTCCGGTATCCAGCTCGGGCCGGAACTGCCCCAGCTGCATGGCCTCGCGGGTCGCGTTTTCCAGCGTCTGCATCCAGTCGCGCTGCACGCGCGCGACATAGTACCGACAGATGCCGGGGCGGTCGTCGAACTCGCCGATGGCGGCAAAGAAGAGGTCGCCACCGGGCAATTCCTTGCGCGTCACATACCGGAACCAGTTGTCGAACAACACCCGCAGCCTGGCCTCGCCCGGCGCGGAGTCAAAGGCGGGAACGATGACGGTTTCGCCGAACAGCTTCGCCGCCGCCTGCAGAACGGCCAGATCCAGAGATTCCTTGGTGCCGAAATGGGCGATCAGCCAGCTCTTGGAAAGCCCCAGGTCCTTGGCAAGGCCGCCGATCGTGATGCCCGACAACCCCGACGTGCTCGCCAGCGCGACCGCACGGGCGAGAATCACCTCGCGAGTATCGGCGCCTTTCCCCATTCCGGCCTCCCGGTTTGCCTGTGCAACTGGCCGTCCTTCAAATGTAGGGACCGGGTCGGGCTGGTTCAATCACGAACGTACGTTCGCAAGCCGCGATGCGGCATTATGATACCCTGTTCAGCCGGTTGGCGATCAGATCGTCGACGACCGATGGGTCCGCCAGCGTCGAGGTATCCCCAAGGTCGGAGAAATCGTCGGCGGCGATCTTGCGCAGAATGCGGCGCATGATCTTGCCGGAGCGTGTTTTCGGCAGCCCCGGCGCCCACTGGATCAGGTCCGGCTTGGCGATCGGGCCGATCTCCTTGCGGACCCAGGCCTCCAGATTCTTCCGCAGCGCATCGTCGGCGGCGACTCCGGCGTTCAACGTGACATAGGCATAAATGCCCTGGCCCTTGACCTCGTGCGGATAGCCGACGACGGCCGCCTCGGCGACCGACGCGTGGGCGACCAGCGCGCTTTCCACTTCCGCCGTGCCCATGCGGTGCCCGGAAACGTTGATGACATCGTCGACGCGGCCGGTGATCCAGTAATACCCGTCGCTGTCCCGCCGCGCGCCGTCGCCGGTGAAATATCGGCCGGGAAACCGTGTGAAGTACGTTTCGCGAAACCGATCGTGGTCGCCGAACAGGGTCCGCATCTGGCCCGGCCACGAATCGGCGATGCACAACAGGCCGCGCGCCTCGCCGTCCAGTTCGTTGCCGTCGGGATCGACAAGGACCGGGCGGATGCCAAAGAACGGCCTCGTCGCCGAACCCGGCTTCAACGTCGTCGCTCCGGCCAGCGGCGTAATCAGAATGCCGCCGGTTTCCGTTTGCCACCATGTATCGACAATCGGGCAGCGGCCATCGCCGACGACGCGATGATACCAGAGCCACGCCTCGGGATTGATCGGCTCGCCGACCGATCCCAGCAGCCGCAGACTCTTTCGCGAGGTCGCCCGCACCGGCGCCTCGCCCTCGCGCATCAACGCGCGGATCGCCGTCGGCGCGGTATAGAAGGTGTTGACCACGTGCTTGTCGCACACCTGCCAGAACCGCGAGGCGTCGGGGTAGTTCGGCACCCCCTCGAACATCACCGTGACGGCGCCGTTCGCCAGCGGCCCATAGACGATATAGGTATGCCCGGTGACCCAACCGACGTCGGCGCTGCACCAATAGATGTCGCCGTCGTGGTAATCGAATACGTACTGGTGCGTCATTGACGCAAACACCATGTACCCGCCGGTGGTGTGCAGCACGCCCTTGGGCTTTCCGGTGCTGCCGGACGTATACAGAATAAACAGCGGGTCCTCGGCGTTCATCACCTCCGGCGGACAGTCGTCGTCCACCCCGGCGATCAGTTCGTGGTACCAAAGGTCGCGCCCGGGGATCCATTCGATGTCGCCGCCGGTGCGCCGCACGACAATCACCTTCTCGACGCCCGGACATTTGGCGACCGCCGCATCGGTGCTGGCCTTCAGCGGGATGATCTTGCCGCCCCGCACGCCTTCGTCGGCGGTGATGACCAGTTTCGAATTGCAGTCCTGGATGCGGCTCGCCAGAGAGTCAGCGGAGAAGCCGCCGAACACGACCGAATGGGGCGCGCCGATGCGGGCGCAGGCCAGCATCGCGACCGCCGCCTCGGGAATCATCGGCATATAGATCGTCACCGTGTCGCCCTTGCCGACGCCGGCGGCCTTCAGCCCGTTGGCGAACTTCGACACGGCCGCGTGCAGGTCGCGATAGGTGAGTGTCTTTGAGTCCGCAGGGTCGTCGCCTTCCCAGATGATCGCCGGCTGGTCGCCGCGGCGATCCAGATGGCGGTCGAGACAGTTGGCGCAGGCGTTCAGCTCGCCGTCCTCGTACCACCGCACCCGCACGTTGCCGGTGAAGTCGGTGTTCTTGACGCGCGAATACGGCCTGATCCAATCGATGCGCTTGCCGTGTTCGCCCCAAAACCCGTCCGGGTCGTCGATGCTGCGCCGGTACATGTCGCGGTACCCGGCCTCGTCGATCCAGGCGCGCCGGGCCCATTCGTCGGATACCGGAAACCGTGCTTCGTCGGACATGTCCACCTCCCGTTGCCGCTCGCGGCCCGAGTATGAAATGCCCGCCGCGCGCCTTCAAGCGCGGGCGGTTTTACGCCGCTGGACAACCGCATCGCCTGCCACCACTCTGCGGCGATGCAACTCGCCACCTGCACATGGGCCGAGGTCGAATCGTATCTTGGTCACAGCACCGGCATCGTGCTGCCGATCGGCTCGACCGAACAACATGGCCCGAATGGACTGATCGGCACCGACGCGATCTGCGCCGATGCAATCGCGCGCGGCATCGGCGACGCGACCGGAGGGTTGGTCGCGCCGGTGCTGCCGGTCGGCATGGCGCAGCATCACATGGGCTTTCCCGGCACGATGACGCTCCGGCCGTCGACGTTGCTCTCCGTGTTCCGCGATTGCATCACATCGCTGGCGCAGCACGGCTTCCGGCGCTTCTATTTCGTCAACGGCCACGGCGGCAACATCCCGGTCGTGCAAAGCGCGATCGCCGAGGTCTACGGCGAGTCCGGCGACCGCGGCCTGTTGTGCGAACTGCGGAACTGGTGGCTGCGTCCGCCGGTCGTCGCGTTGGCGCGCGAACTGTACGGCGAGCATGAGGGTATCCATGCGACCGCATCCGAAGTGTCGCTGACCCAACATGTCTTTCCCGATTACATCAAGCGCGTCGATATGGAACCGGCGCCGCCGGCCGCGATGTTCTTCGGCGACGGCGCGGCGTTCCGCCGCCGGTTTCCCGACGGCCGCATGGGATCGCACCCGGGGCTGTCGCGTCCGGAACACGGCAAACGGTTTCTGGATGCGGTGGTCGCCGATCTGGCGAAAGACTACGAGGCCTTCGCCGCGTCCTAGCGTTCGGCCACGACGATGTTGCCGTCGTCGACCCGCACCGCGACCGGCGACAGCGCCCTGCCGTCACACGGCCCCGACAGGCATGCGCCATCCTCGATGCGAAAACGCGCCCCGTGGGTGGCGCACTGGATTTCGCCGCCGCCGGGGGCCAGGAACCGGTCGCCCATCCAATTCAGCGGCCCGCCGGTATGCGGACAGGCATTGACGTATCCGAAAACCGCGCCGCCCTTGCGCACGACGAACATCAACAGCGCATCGGGGCCGCGGCCGAACGAAAACTCGCGGCCGGCCGGATCGTCGAGTTCCGCAAGTCGGCACAGAACCGTGCCGGGCGGCGGCAACATCGGGTGGGCTACGACTTCACGCCTCCCGCCTTGACGCCGCCCATCGCGCACAACGCCTTCCACGCCTTTGCATCCACCGGCTGCACCGACAGCCGCCCCTCGCGCACCAGCGCCAGCGAAGCGAATCGCGGGTCGGTTTTGACGTCCGCAAGGTTGATCGGTTTCGGCACCGGCCCCACGGTCTCGATGTCGACCATGCCAAAGCGGCCGGTCTCATCGCTCGGGTCGGGATAGTATTCCTTGACGACCCGGACGATGCCGACGATCCGCCGCTCCTTGCCGGAATGATAGAAGAACGCGAGATCGCCTTTCTTCATGTTCTTCATATGCATCGCGCCGGCGTTGCTGCGAACGCCGTCCCACGGCTCGACGCCCTTGGCCACCTGGTCGTCCCACGACCAGGTGCCCGGTTCGGATTTCACCAGCCATGTATTCATGGCAGTTGCAACGCCGCGATGCCGCTTCCGACGACGTTCTTCCACGGGCGGACGGTGACGCTTTCGAACACCCCCGCCGCGAAATAGGGGTCGGCGGCGGCCAGCGCCTCGGCGGCGTCCAGATCGTCGGCCTCGATCACCAGCATGCTGCCGCACGGCGTGCCGTCCTCAGCGGTGAACGGCCCGGCGATGCGGAGACGGTCGCCGAGCGTCTTCAAGTGCGCCAGATGCTTGTCGCGGGTTGCGCGACGGCGATCCAGACGGCCCGGGCGGTCGATGGCGACGATGGCGAACAGCGGCATGGGCGTTTCCTTGATCGGGTGAATCTAGAACACAGGCCCGGAGCGGCCAACCGTCACGCGTCGGTCTCGGCCCGAAACGGCCGGTCCATCAGCGCGCGGATTGTCCCGTCGATGGCCGCGCCGTGGTTCACGACCGCATCGACGGCGGCGCAGATCGGCATGTCCACGTCCAGCCGCGCGGCCAGCACCGACACTGCGGCGGCGGTCGCCACGCCCTCCGCCACCGCGGCATGGGCGGTGGCGGCGGGCGGGCGTTCCTCTCCCAGGGCGATCCCCAGTCGCATGTTGCGCGAGGTCGCCGAGGTACAGGTCAGCACCAGATCCCCCAGCCCCGACAGCCCCATCAGCGTCTCCCGTTCGCCGCCCAGCGCCTCGCCCAGCCGCAACATTTCCGCCATGCCGCGGGTGATCAGGGCGGCGCGGGCGCTATCCCCCAGCGCCCGGCCGGTGACGATGCCGCTGGCGATCGCCAGCACGTTCTTGACCGCGCCGCCCACTTGCGCCCCGGTCTGGTCGGTGGACCGATAGGGACGGAACGCGGGCGCTCCCAGCGCGGCGATCAGCGCCCCGGCAAGGCCGTCGTCGGCGCACGCCAGCGTCACCGCGGCGGGCTGGCCGCGCGCGACTTCGGCGGCAAACGTCGGTCCCGACAACACCGCGACCGGCGACCTGGGCATCGTTTCCGCCACCACGTCGCTCAACAGTTTGCCGGTCGCGATCTCGATGCCCTTGGCGCAGATCACTGCCGGAATGCCGTCGGGGGCCATTCGCGACAATTCCGTGCAGATGCCGCGCAGATGCTGCGCCGGCGTCACCAGCAACAACGCATCCGCATCGGCCAGATCGCCGAGACGGTGGGTGGCGCGCAACGCCGGGTCCAATTCGACCCCGTGCAGGTACGGGTTTTCGTGGCGGGTGTTGATTGCCTCGGCCACGTCCGGCTCGAACGCCCAGACGGTCGCCGACGATCCGGCCCGGCCCGCGACCAGACCCAGAGTCGTGCCCCAGGCGCCCGCCCCGACGATGCCGATGCGGCGGATCGCGTTCACCGGTGCGCCTCCCGCGACGGGTCCAGCGGCCAGCGGGCGCGGCCCGGCGTATCCAGATCGTCGGTCAGGCCGGCCGCCAGCCGTTCGGCCCCGGCCCAGGCGATCATCGCCGCGTTGTCGGTGCACAGCGCCAGGGGAGGTGCTGCCAGAATGAAGCCCTCGGCCGCCGCCGCTTGCGCGAGCCCGTCCCGCAGGCTGCGGTTTGCCGCGACCCCGCCCGCCACCGCGATCACCGGTGCATCAAGCCCCGGATGGTCTGCGGCAAACTGCACCATCGCGCGCCGGGTCTTGGCCGACAACACATCGCGCACCGCCTGCTGGAAGGCCGCACAA
>JAQBXG010000107.1 GCA_027625125.1 Pseudomonadota bacterium | reverse complement strand
GTTTTTTTTGCCGACGCCGCCGCTGCGGGCGGCGGCACGCCCGTGTTAGGGTAGCGCCCGTCCGGGAGGGCGCATGGGGATTCGGCTGACGATCGCGTGGCTCGCCGTGGCCGCCGCGGTTTTCGCAAGGGGAGCGACCGCGGCGGATATCGCAGCGACCATACGCGACAGCAATGGCGCACCGCTCGCGAACGCCGTGGTGTATGCGATTCCCGCCGATGGACGACCCCTGCCCGACCATCAACCGATTGGCGCGGTCATCGATCAGGTCGGCGCGGAATTTCGGCCGTTTGTGACACCCGTCGAGGTTGGCGCCGAAGTCGTGTTCACCAACGCGGACCGATTCGCCCACAACATCTATTCGGTGTTCGGCGCCAGAGTGTTTGAAATCGCGTTGACGCGCGAGGTCAGCGCGCCGCCGGTGCCGATCGAGCATTCCGGAGTTATTCTTTTGGGATGCAGCATTCACGACTGGATGGTCGCCTATGTCTATGCGGTTCCGACCCGCTTTTTGGGCAAGACCGACGAATCGGGAGTCGCGATCCTGCGCGAACTGCCTGTTGGGCAAACCGAGGTGTACGTCTGGCATCCCGGCGTTCGCGGCGACGGCCCGCTGCCGCGAACGATCGAGACGTTCGCGAACGAAATCGCCAATATCGAATTCGATTTGGCGCTGCGCCCGGAGCCGCTGTGGCGACTTGAGCGGGACGCAAACTGATCGTCGATGCGCCAGCGCCGGTACAGGTTTCGCACGCGCGTTCTCGCCTTTCTTGTTGGGCTGGTTCTGGGCGTACAGGGCGCGGCACTGGTTGCCGTATACGTCGGCACGACGTGGTATGCGAGAGACCAGGTCGAACAGCGACTGGGCGACAGCGCCGCCGTTTTTGCCGCCGTCGTGAAACGCCAGGAACAGCAGCTGGCGCAGTCGGCGCGACTGGTGACCGGAGATTTCGGGTTCAAATCCGCATTCGGCATCCGTCACGAACGCACGATGGTTTCGGCGCTCGGCAACATGGCGACCCGGATTGGCGCCGATTCCGGTTTTGTCACCGACCTCGACGGCAAACTGGTGGCAGGAACGGCCCCCACCGACTCGATCGACGAACGCGCGGTGCGGCGGCTGATCGAGCTGGCGGAATCCCGACCGGACATCACCGCCACCGACATTGACGTGATTGCCGGACGGGCCTTTCAGACCGTCGCGGCTCCGCTGATGGCGCCGGTGCCGGTTGCTTGGGTGCTGCTGGGATTCGAACTCGACGACGCGTTCGCCCGGGAGTTAAAGGTATTGGCGGCCGCCGAGGTCACGTTGGGGGCGGTTGTCGACGGCGATTGGGTGACGTTCGCATCGACGATCGCGACGGAGCAACGGGTGGATTTTAACCCCGCGGCGATCGAGTCGTTCGCCGCTCCCGGCGGCTCCCGCATGTTGACGGCCAACGGCCGCACGCTGGTCACCCTCGCCCGCCCGGTCAACGGCGGCGGCATTGTGCCGGTGACGGTCGTGCTGCAGAACTCCCTCGACGATGCCCTGGCGCCGTTTCAGCCGCTAAGGATTGCGCTGGCGGCGCTGCTCGGATTGGGACTCGCCGTTTCGCTGACGGGTGCCTGGCTGATCGGCCGGTCGGTGACCGCACCGGTGGAGCGGCTCGCCGCCGCCGTCGGCCGTGCAGCGGACGGCGACTATGGGGCGCGGGTGGAGACACGGCGGAACGACGAATTCGGTGCGTTGGCGGATTCGTTCAATCACATGCTGGACGGCTTGAAAGAGCGTGACCAGGCCCGTGACTTGCTCGGCAAGGTGGTGTCGCCGCAAATCGCCGGTGAATTGATCCGCAGCGGCGTCGAACTGGGTGGCGAGGAACGGGAGGCGTCGGTGCTGTTCGCCGATATGCGGGGATTCACCGCGATCGTGGAATCGATGCCGCCGGCCGAGCTGGTGGCGATGCTGAACGAATACTTTTCCCGACTGACCGAAGCAATCGAATCCTGCTGCGGCGTTATCGACAAATACATCGGCGACGCGATCATGGCGGTGTTCGGCGCGCCGGTACGGCACGGGAACCATGCCGGGCAAGCCGTCTCCGCGGCATTGCGCATTGGCCAGGCAGTGACGGAGATGAACGTAACGCGGACCCGGCAGGGCCTTGCAAAGCTGGGCTGTGGCGTCGGCATCAATACCGGCACCCTGGTCGCCGGCAACATGGGGTCCCGCCGCCGCATGAACTATACGGTCGTCGGCGACGGGGTGAACATCGCCGCGCGGCTCGAAGGACTGACGCGGGCCTATGACGTAGCCGCGCTCGTCACTGAGGCGACGAGCGACGCGGCGCCGGCGATGCTGTACCGGGAGCTGGACCGGGTCCGGGTCAAGGGGCGTGCGGAGCCGATCCGAATTTTCGAACCGCTGGGCCGCGCCGGACAGCTGCCGCCCGAAACGATCGATCGCATCGCCCGCTGGGAGGAGGCGTTGGGCCACTACCGGGCGCGAAACTGGGCGGCAGCGGACGCGATCCTGGCCGAGCTGATGCGCGGCGAGCCGGAATCGACGTTGTACGCGCTGTTTCGGGCCCGGATCGTGACGCTGCAACGGTCACCGCCCGGCGCCGCCTGGGACGGCACGTTTGTGTTCGCGGAAAAATGAGCGGGGCGCCGATGCGAATCCCGCTTGTTGCCGTTGCCGTCGGGCTGTGGATTGCGTTTGCCGCACCGGCGGCGGGACAATCCCGCCCGTCGCCGGATTGTCGGAGCGACCCCGCGCCGATGTTTTCGGCGCCGTTCACCGACCTGGACGCGATCAAACAAATACTGCCGCCGGCGGTAATTTCCGGCGAACGGTTCAAGAACCGTTCCTATGTCTGGATCAGGACCGACGCCGACGGCGATGCGCCTGAGGTGCCGGTGTTCGCCCCGACCGACGCGGTCGTCACCGGCATCACCTATTTCCTGCAACCGATGAATCGCCGCGACGGGTCGGTGGCGATGGTTGACCAGTACATCTTGCGGCTGGAGGTGAGCTGCGAGGTGCAGATCCGCTTTGACCACATGGACCGGCTTTCGCCGCCGCTGGCGGCGGTCGCCCCGGCCGTGCCGGTCGAAGACACCCGCAACGCCGAAGTGCAAGTGCGGGTGCCGGTCGCCGCCGGGGATCTGCTCGCCCATACCGCCGGGACCATCGTCGCCCACAACTGGGACATCATCGTCGCCAATTCGACGGTGACGCGGGAATTCGCCAATCGGCAACGGTATGCGGTGGCCGGTGATCTGCAATGGCTGCTGCGCACGGATTGCGCGTTCGACTACGCGCCGCCTGCATTGCGGGCGCAATACTACGCGCTGCTTGTTGACGTGGCGGCCGATGCGGACGGCTGTTTCGTGATGCCCGATACGCCCGGCGCGGTGGCCGGGGGCTGGTTCCGCGCCCCGTTCGACCCCGCCGACCAGTTCGGCGACCCGGGCTGGGCGCTGGCGATCGCCACCACCAACGGCCAGGTGCGGGTGCAGGGACCCGGCTGGCACGTCTGGGTCAGCCCCGACGCGGCGACCTGGACTGACCCGCGTACCGTCACCGGCGAACACTGCTATGCCGGTCAGGGCGGTTATGCATGGCTGCGGATTTCGGCCGACGGCGACAGGATGGAGGTCGCCCACGGCGGCGGCGGCTGTCCGCGGTCGATGCCGGGCGGCGCGGTGACGGTGTTTCGTTAACCCGCGAATTATGTTGCCGACATTGACCATTCGCCGGAACGTGACCACATGATTGACCAGATCGCTTCACGCCCTGCGCCGATGACCTGCAATTGTGCCGGGATCAGGGTGGCGAGTGCCGGTCCCGGGACAAAATTATGAGCGTTGCTGCGCAGTGGAAGGGCACGGCGGAAGACTGTGTGCCATTTTTCCGTTCCTGGATGCGGCATCCGCTGCGGACCGGCGCGATCTTGCCCAGCGGCCGGAAACTCGCGGACGTCATTACCGGCTCTTTGCACGGCGCCGATCAAACGGTTCTGGAATTGGGGCCGGGCACCGGCTCGTTCACCAAGGCGATTCTGTCCAGAGGGGTTTGCCCCGGCAACGTCACTGTGGTCGAGGTCCATCCGGACCTCGCCTCGCGCCTTGGACGCCGGTATCCGGAAATTCGGCGGAACATATGCCGTCCGCCGGCTACTATTCCGTCGCGATCAGCGGGCTTCCATTCGTGAGCTTCGAGGCAAAGAAGCGGCGCGACATCCTGTGCGCCATATTCAGTGGGCTGGCGCAGGGCGGTGCGCTCTTCCAGTTCACCTATCTGCCCAAACCCCCCGTCGACAGGAAGACCATGGACTCCCTGGGTCTCGATGCAGAGCTCGTCGGCGTCGTCTGGAACAACGTCCCGCCGGCCTGGGTGTATCGCATCGGCGCCCGCCGAACCGCCCAGGCCCCCGGCGCGTCGTGATCACTCCGGGCCGCGGCGCTATTGCCGGCGGTAAAGCCACAGCGTCAGCGGCGCCAGCGTCGCCATCAGCGCCACCGGCAGTGCGAGCGCGAGCAACACCTGGCCGACGCCGGCAGTGCCGGCGAAGATTCCGCGCATCGCCGTCGTCATCCACGTGACCGGATTCGCAAGCACGACCGCTTTGAGCCACCCGGGCATCGTCGCCGGGTCGACCATGATGTTGGACGCGAACACGACCGGAAACAGGAACGTGAATCCCAGCGTCATCACCGTGCTGGGCGCGCGAATCACCATGCCGATGACCAGGAAGAACCAGCCGACCCCGAAACCGATCGCGACCAGCAGCACGAATGCGGCGATGACGCCGGGAATGCCGCCTTCGGGGCGGAACCCCAGCAACATGCCGATGACCAGAATGATTGCGCCGGCGATGACATGGCGCAGCACGTCGCCGACCGCCAGGCCGGCGAACGGCGACAGCTGCCAGATCGGCAGCGAGCGGAAGCGGTCGAACAACCCTTTTTGCAGGTCGGTGCTGAGCACCATGCCGGAGTAGACGGTATTGAACATCACCGTCTGGACCAGAATGCCGGGCACCAGATATTGCGCATAGCCGTCGGTCGAGCCGGCCAGCGCACCGCCGAAAATGAACACGAACAACAGCGTGAACAGGATCGGCGTCATCACCAGGTCGAACAGCTGCTCGGGCACGTGCTTGAACTTCAAGATCGCCCGCCAGCCGAACGCGAACGCATTCGACACGGGCGACGGCGACGGCGGCCGCCCGGCGTGCAGGCGCAGGGTGGCGGGATCGGGGGTCATTGCGCCGCCTCGGATGTTGCGCCTTCGACGACAGGCTTGCCGGTCAGCGCGAAGAACACCTCCTCCAGACTCGGTGCGGCCATCGAAAACGACGCGACCTCGATCCCCGCCTGACCCAGCGCCGTCACCGCTTCGGCCGCGTCCGCCGCCAGCGCGACCGGAATCGCGATCGCCCCATCGGCCTCGCGCGGCTGGGGCGTGGCGCCGAGGCGCGCCTCCAGCATTGCCGCCGCCTCATTCCGGCGGGCCGAATCGGCGACGGTCACGTGCAGCACGCGGGAGCCGGTCTGGGCCTTCAACTCGCGGCTGGTGCCCTCGGCGATCTTTCTGCCGTGGTCGATGACGGCGATGCGCGCCGCGAGCTGGTCGGCTTCCTCCAGATACTGGGTCGTCAGCAACACGGTGACGCCGGATTCCGCCAGTGCGCGAATCATCCGCCATACGCTCTTGCGGGCATTCGGATCGAGTCCCGTGGTTGGCTCGTCGAGAAACAGCACCCCCGGCGTCACGACCAGCGACGCGGCGATATCCAGCCGCCGCCGCATGCCGCCGGAATATTTGACGACCTGGCGTCCGGCGGCGTCGGCGAGGTCGAACGCCGCCAGCAGTTCATCGGCCCGCGCCCGCGCCGCGCGGCCACGGAATCCCCACAGCCGCGCCAGCAACAGCAGATTCTCGCGCCCGGTCAGGTCCTCATCCAGCGACGCGAACTGGCCGGTCAGCGCGATATTCGCGCGCACGTCGCCAGGGGCGGTAACAAGATCGTGGCCCATCACCTGGGCCGACCCGCCGTCGGGCTTCGCCAGCGTCGCCAGCAGCCGCAAC
>JAQBXG010000106.1 GCA_027625125.1 Pseudomonadota bacterium | reverse complement strand
GCCGGCGACGGCGGCCGCGGCCGGCGCGGCGCGGCCGGTGTCCGCCGCCAGCGTCTTCGCGAAGGCAGTGGCGATGCCCGCAAGGGCGACCCGGTCCTGGGGCCGTTTCGGCCCGGCCAGACTCGGCTCCACCGTCCCAAGGTCCAGCGACAGCACCTCGGCGAACTCCGGCGGCGGCGAAGCGGCGTCCTGCCAAAGCCCCTGGGCGCGGGCATAGGCCTCGACCAACGCGATGCGGGCCTCGTCGCGGCCGGTCAGCCGCAAGTACGTCAGCGTCTCGCCGTCGATCGGAAAAAAGCCACAGGTCGCCCCGTACTCCGGGGCCATGTTGGCGATGGTCGCACGGTCGGCCAGGGTCAACTCGCCAAGGCCGGGGCCGAAGAACTCGACGAACTTGCCGACGACGCCGTGGGCGCGCAACTGCTCGGTCACGGTCAGCACAAGATCGGTCGCGGTCGCGCCCTCGCGCAGGCGGCCGGTCAGCGCAAATCCGACCACGTCCGGCACCAGCATCGACACCGGCTGGCCCAGCATCGCCGCCTCGGCCTCGATGCCGCCGACGCCCCAACCCAGCACCGATAGTCCGTTGATCATCGTCGTATGGCTGTCGGTGCCAACCAGCGAATCCGGATACGCGGTCCACACCCCGTCCACCTCCGAATTCCAGACCACCTGCGCCAGATGCTCCAGATTGACCTGGTGGCATATGCCGGTGCCCGGCGGCACGACACGGAAATTGTCGAACGCCTGCTGGCCCCAGCGCAGGAATTCGTACCGCTCGCGGTTGCGGCGCATTTCCAGCTCGACATTGCGGGCGAACGAATCCGACGCGCCCGACGCATCGACACTGACCGAATGGTCGATGACCAGATCGACCGGCGCCAGCGGATTGATGCGCTTGGGATCGCCCCCCAGCGCCGCCATCGCGTCCCGCATCGCCGCCAGATCGACAATCGCCGGCACGCCGGTAAAGTCCTGCATTAGTACCCGCACCGGACGAAATCCGATTTCGGCCCGGCCCGCGTCCCGCCACGACGCGACGGCGCGCAGGTCGTCTTCGCTCGCGCCGCCGCCATCGCGGGCGCGCAACTGGTTCTCCAGCAGCACGCGCAGACAGCGCGGCATCCGCGACAGATCGCCCAGGCGCTCCGCCGCCGCGTCGATGCTGTAATACGCATAGGTCCGGCCGCCGGCCTCAAGCGTGCGGCGATCGTCCGCAACTACCCTGTTCGCCACTCTGCTTCCCTCGACTGAAATGCCCTGCGCCTACCCGCCGGTCCCGGTTGGAGGCCCGCGCGCGATCGGCTAGTTTGCCCGCGCCGCCCCCGCGGCGTCCAGCGGCCACGCGCCGAAGGAGGACCACGTGGCCTTTAGCGGCCGGAATCTCACCTGCACCCGCGGCGGACGCACGGTGTTCCGCGACCTCACGTTCGATGTCGCGGCAGGCGCGGCGCTCCTGCTGCGGGGGCCGAACGGCAGCGGCAAGTCCAGTCTGCTGCGCATGGCGGCGGGCTTCCTGCCTCCGGCCGCCGGTCATTTCGCATGGGACGGCAACCCGGCGACCGCCGACGACCTCCGCGCCCGGGTCGCCTGGGTCGGGCACGCCGACGCGACAAAGGCGGCGTTCACCGTGGCGGAAAACGCGGCGTTCTGGATTCGCCTCGGCGGTGGCGACTCTTCCGCAACTGGTCGCGCGCTCGCGTCGATGGGCATCGACCACCTCGCGGATCTTCCGGCGGGGGTGCTGTCGGCCGGACAACGGCGGCGTCTGAACCTTTGCCGGCTCGCGGCCGGTGCTGCGCCGCTGTGGCTGCTCGACGAACCGACCTCGTCGCTGGACGATGCGTCGGTGACGGGATTGATCGCGATGCTGCAACAGCACCTCGACCGCGGCGGCGCGCTGGTCGTCGCCACCCATGTCGATCTGCCGCTACGGCCTTCCGCGACGTTGTCGCTCGGCGCATCGCGATGAACACTTTCGCCGTCATCGTCGCCCGCGACGTTCGCCTCGCGCTGCGGCACGGCGGCGGCACGATGTGGGCGCTGTTGTTCTACCTGCTGACGGTCACGCTGTTCCCGCTGGCGGTCGGGCCGGAGCCGGAAATGCTCGCCCGCATCTCCGGCGGCGTGATCTGGGTGGCGGCGCTGCTGGCGGCGCTGTTGTCGCTGGACCGGCTCTTTCAGTCCGATTTCGAGGATGGGTCGCTGGAGCTGCTAGCCCTGTCGCCGGCGCCGCTCGAAGTCGTCGTGCTGGCCAAGTCGCTGGCCCATTGGCTCACCACCGGCCTGCCGCTGGCGGCCTTCGCGCCGTTGATGGGCCTGTTGCTGAACCTGCACCCGTCGGCCTGGGGCGTACTCGTGCTGGCGATGCTGCTCGGCACGCCGGTCCTCAGCCTGATCGGCGCCATCGGCGCGGCGCTGACGGTCGGAATCCGCCGCGGCGGCATGCTGCTGTCGCTGGTGGTGGTGCCGTTCTTCGTGCCGACGCTGATCTTCGGCGTGTCCGCCGTCGACGCCGCCGCCGGCGGCCTGACGCCCCGGCCCCATCTGCTGTTGCTGGCGGCCCTGCTGCTGGGCGCGGCGGCCCTGGCGCCGTGGGCGGCGGCTGCGGCACTTCGCCTCAACCTCGAATAACCGCCCCGTGTTGAGTGCGGCGGCGGGTTCCATGGTAAGAATTGGCGATGGTCAATCTGCACCGGTTCGCGAATCCGACGTGGTTCGTGAAAATCACGACGGCGATCCTGCCGTGGGTGGTCGGCATCACCGCCCTTCTGATGGGGTACGGGTTTTGGCAGGCGCTGTTCGTCTCGCCGCCCGACTACCAGATGGGGGAGGCGGTGCGAATCATGTACGTGCATGTGCCCGCCGCCTATATGGCGATGATGGTGTACGGGGCGATGGCGGTCGCCAGCGCCGTGGCGCTGATCTGGCGTCACCCGGTCGCCGACGTGGCGGCAAAGGCGTCGGCGCCGATCGGCGCCGGCTTCACTCTGCTCGCGCTGGTCACCGGCATGCTGTGGGGGCAGCCGATGTGGGGCGCGTTCTGGGTCTGGGACGCGCGGCTGACTTCGGTGCTGATCCTGTTTTTCATCTACCTCGCATACATCGGTATCTGGACTTCGATCGACGACCCGCTCCGCGCCGGCCGCGCGGCGGCGATCCTCGCACTGGTCGGCTCGGTCAATCTACCTATCATCCACTACTCGGTGGACTGGTGGAACACGCTGCACCAGCCGGCCAGCCTGCTGCGCGCGGGCGGGCCTTCGGTCGACGCGGGCATGCTGCCGGCTTTGCTGTCGCTGGTCTTCGGTTACACGACGTTCTATGTGATGGTGCTGATCTGGCGCATGCACCGCGAGCTGGTCGTGCGCCGCATTCGCGCGCTGCAATTGCTGCACGCTCAGGAATAGCGGGACCGGGTCGCGAGCATGGATATGGTCGGGTTCCTTGCGATGGGCGGATACGCTGTCTACGTCTGGCCGGCCTACGGGCTGTCGGTCGCCGTGCTGGCCTGGCTGGCGATCTCGTCGGTCGCCGGTCTCCGCGCCGACCGCCGCCGCCTGGCGGACCTGGAACAGGCGCACCCGCGCCGCCGCGGACCGCGATCCGCCGCCGACCCAACGGAGCATGCCGGTGACTCGTAAACGGCAACGGATGATCTTCGTCGTCGCGGGTGTCGCGGCGTTGACCGTCGCGACCCTGCTGGTCCTGTTCGCGCTCGAGGACTCGATCGTCTTCTTCCGCAGCCCGACCCAGATCGTCGAAGAAGGTTTCCCTGCCGACCGCGCCTTCCGCGTCGGCGGTCTGGTCGAGGACGGCACGCTCGAACGGCTGGAGGGCAACACCGTACGCTTTCGCGTCACCGACCTCGCCGAGGCCGTGACCGTCACCTTCACCGGCATCCTGCCGGCGCTGTTCCGCGAGGGCCAGGGCATCATCGCCGAGGGCACCCTGGGTCCGGACGGCGTCTTTGTCGCCACCAACATCCTCGCCAAGCACGACGAAACGTACATGCCTGCCGAGGTCGTCGATGCGCTGAAGGCGGCCGGACAATGGCAGGGCGAATAGCGGTGTCGCGGCACAGCCAGCTCCGATGATCGCCGAACTGGGACACTTCGCGCTGATCGTCGCGACCATCGTGGCGGTCGTCCAGGCGGTGGTGCCGCTGGTCGGCGCGGCCCGCGGCGTCGATGCCTGGATCAACGTCGCCCGCCCGGCCGCGCTGGTGCAGTTCGCGCTGGTGGCGATCGCGTTCGCGGCGCTGGTCAACGCGTTCGTTACCTCCGATTTCTCGGTGGTCGCGGTGGTCCAGAATTCCCATTCTTTGAAGCCGCTGCTCTACAAGATTTCCGGTGTATGGGGGAACCACGAAGGCTCGCTGCTGTTGTGGATTCTGATCCTGACCGGATTCGGCGCCGCGGTGGCCGCGTTCGGCAACAACCTGCCGCCGGCGCTACGGGCGCGGGCGCTGTCGGTGCAGGCGATGATCGGCGTCGGATTCCTCGGCTTTATTCTGCTGACCTCCAATCCGTTCGCGCGGGTCTTTCCGGCCCCGGCCGACGGCGCGGGCCTGAACCCGCTGCTCCAGGACCCGGGCCTCGCGTTCCATCCGCCGTTTCTCTATCTCGGCTACGTCGGTTTTTCGATGGCCTATTCGTTCGCCGTCGCGGCGCTGATCGAGGGCCGGGTCGACGCGGCCTGGGCGCGCTGGGTGCGACCGTGGACGCTGGCAGCGTGGTGCTTCCTTACCGTCGGCATCGCGCTGGGAAGCTGGTGGGCCTACTACGAACTCGGCTGGGGCGGCTTCTGGTTCTGGGATCCGGTTGAAAACGCGTCGTTCATGCCGTGGCTGGCGGGCACCGCGCTGTTGCACTCGGCGGTCGTCGTCGAGCGCCGCGACACGTTGAAGTCGTGGACGATCTTGCTCGCGATCCTGACCTTCTCGCTGTCGTTGCTGGGCACGTTCATCGTCCGCTCCGGAGTGCTGACTTCGGTGCATGCGTTCGCCACCGATCCCGAACGCGGCCTCTACATCCTGCTGTTCCTCGTCGCGGTGATCGGCGGATCGCTGCTGCTGTTTGCGGTCCGCGCTCCGGCGCTCAAGGCCGGCGGCATGTTCGCGCCGGTCAGCCGCGAAGGCGCGTTGGTGCTGAACAACCTACTGCTGGCGACCGCCTGCGCCACCGTGCTTCTGGGCACGCTGTATCCGATGCTGCTCGACGGTCTGACCGGCGAAAAGATTTCGGTCGGCCCGCCGTTCTTCAATTCCACGTTCGGGCCATTGATGATCCCGCTGTTCGCGGCGTTGGTCTTCGGGCCGATGCTGCCGTGGAAACGCGGCGACCTGTTGGGCGTCTTCCATCGCCTGCGGGTGGTGTTCGTGCTGGCGGTCGCCGCCGGCGCGCTGGCGTGGATATACCAGGGCGGATCGCTGCTGGCCGCGGTCGGCGTCGCGCTGGCGGCGTGGCTGATCGCCGGTTCGTTCGCGGTCGTCGTCGAGCGGTTGAAGCTGTTCCGCGTTCCCCCGTCGGATAGCTGGGCGCGCGCTCGCCATCTGCCGCGTTCGGCGTGGGGCATGTCGATTTCCCATGCCGGCGTCGGCATGGTGCTGCTTGGCGTCACGGTGCTGCTGAACTGGCACGTCGAACGCCTGGAAGTAATGCGGCCCGGCGACACCATCGAAGTCGGCGGCTATACTGTCACGTTCCTGGGCGGCGACGCCGCCGCCGGCCCCAATTACACGGCGGAGATTGGCATCTTCACGGCGACGCGCGGCGGCCGCGAAATCGCCACGCTGCGCCCGGAACGCCGCACCTATGTCGGCTCGCCGATGCAGACGACCGAGGCGGGCATCCACGCCACCTGGCGCGGCGACCTGTACACGGTCATCGGCGATACCGACAGCACCGGCGCCTGGACGGTGCGGGCGTTCTTCAAGCCGTTCGTCCACTGGATTTGGGCCGGCGCCGTCGTCATGGTGCTCGGCGGCATCGTCTCGCTGACCGACCGCCGCCACCGCGTCGGCGCGCCGGTACGGGCGGCGCGGCGGGTCGCGGCCGTCGCGCCCGGAAACGGGCGCGCGC
>JAQBXG010000105.1 GCA_027625125.1 Pseudomonadota bacterium | reverse complement strand
GCCGGTGCCGGTTGCTGGCGCCTACCGGCGCCGGCTGGATATCGGAGTTTCGAACGGTCATGATGTCCGAAACCGCGTCCACCAGCAGGCCGCCGGCCACATCGCCAAGCATGACGATGACGACCACGTGGCTGCGGCCCGGCTCGGTCGGTTGCATGCCAAGACACACACGGGCGTCAACGATCGGAATGATGGCGCCCCGAAGGTTGACGACACCGAGCACGCCATGCGGCGAGTCGGGGATCTCCGTTACTCCGGTCCATCCCCGGATTTCCCGCACCGCGAGAACGTCGACGCTGTATTCGCGGTCGCCGACGGCAAACACGATCAGTTGCCGGTCGCCGTCCTGGGACTGGCGCGCCGCCGCGTGTCTCCGCGACGACGCGCCGCTTACCTTTTGCTCGCTCATATCTGCCCTTCTTCCCGTCTGCCTTCCACCAGGGTCTCGCCGTCGGAACGGAGCGAGTTCCTAGAACTCGCCCCATTCGTCCTGCGCGGCGGCCGGAGCAAGCGCCGGTCGCGGCGGCATTTTGGCGCCGTTGCCACGGGCGGCGACCGCCGGCTTCTTCGGCGCCGGAGCCGCCTTGCGTTGCGACGGGGCCCGCTCGCGCTGCGTCGGGGCCCGCTCACGCTGCGACGGGGCTCGCGAGGTATGCTCTTCGTCGACCTTGAAGAACGACACGAGCTGGACAAGCTGACCGGCCTCGGCAGCCAGGGATTTCGCCGCCGCGGTCGTTTCTTCGACCATCGCCGCGTTCTGCTGGGTCATTTCGTCCATCTGCGTCACGGCGGAATTGACCTCGCCGAGGCCCGTCGCCTGCTCCTGGCTGGCGTTGGCGATTTCAGACATCAGGTTGGCGACCTTTTCGACCGAGTCGACAATCGTCTTCAGCGCGTCCCCGGTTTCGTTGACCAGCCGCACGCCGTCGTTGACGTGCTGGTTGGAGGTGGTGATGAGTTGCTTGATCTCCTTCGCCGCTTCGCTCGAACGTTGAGCCAGCGACCGGACTTCGGTAGCGACCACCGCGAAGCCCTTGCCGGCGTCGCCGGCGCGGGCCGCCTCGACGGCCGCGTTCAGCGCCAGAAGATTGGTCTGGAAGGCGATGTCGTCGATGACGTTGACGATTTCGGAGATCTGGCCCGAGGACGACTCGATCGAACCCATCGCGGTTACCGCGTCGGTCACGACCCGGCCGCCCTGGGCGGCTTCGCTCCGCGCTTCCTCGACCAGGGTCTGGGTATCCTTGGCGTTGGTGGCGTTCTTCGCGACTGTGGCGGTCATCTCTTCCATCGCCGCCGCGGTTTCTTCGAGGTTCGCCGCCTGCTGCTCGGTGCGGCCGGAAAGGTCGTCCGCCGCGGTCGACACCTCGGCGGCGCCGCCGCCGATCTGCTGGGCCGAATTCACCACGTCGCCGATCGTGCGGCTGAGGGTTTCGGCCGTCGAGTTGAAGTCCTGCTTGAGTTGCTCGTAGGAAGGCTCGACATCTTAAGCACGCGCACCGTGACGTCGCCCTGGGCGAGCGCCGCGATCGCCGTGCCGAAGATGCCGACGACGCCGCCGCGCTCCTCGTTCAGCGCCTTCAGACGCGTTTCCTCGGCCTTTTCTTCCGAATCCTTCAGGTAGATGCTGATGACCAGCTCAAGGTCCAGCATGCCCGCGAGGGTCAGGGCGCGAATGACGGCGCCGCGCTTGGCCGCCGAGTACTTGTAGTGATCGCTGGCGAGCCGCGCGAGGTTCGACATCGATCCCGAATAGCCGCCGACATACCAGCGGGGCTCGAGGCCGATGCGGGCGTGGGTGCTGCCGATGCGCAGGACCGAAGCCTTGTAGGTTTCGTCCCACTGACCCGAGAATACCCGTTTCCAGTGGGCGATCTGGAGGCCGCGGGCCCGCGCGATCATATCCGGCCCCGAGAACTTCTCCATCAGGTTCGGCCAGTTGCCTACCGCCTCATAGAACCCGTCCACCACGCCGGGCAGCACCTTTTCGAGATGGGGTGCGAAGTCCGTCAGCGCCTGGCGCACGTCCTTGTCGATCCCCATGAATCGGATTCGTTCTTCAAGATCGATCGTCGTTCCGGTCATTTTGCCTTGTATCCTTGTTTGATTGGCCACTTGCCCGAACACCGGCAACCGCGCCAGTTCCGTTCCCGGGTCCCCTTGGGGATCCCACGCGCGACCAGCCCCACGCCGACCGCCCGTCCTTACCAGGGTGCAGGAATACGGACGCGGCGTGACCTCCTGACAAAGAGGTTGTAAATGTCCTGTGAAACCCGAAATTGCGGCGCGAGCGGCCGCACGGCGTCCCGACCCCGGTTTGCGATCCCCCCGGCGGCCCCGGCGGGGCCGGAAATGCCCTGAAAATCGTTGGGTTGCCCGCAACCGCCGACGGCGCAGGCGATTATCGCTTGCGCTTTATGGGAACCGGGCCAATATGATTGCCATCACCGCGACCGATCCGGCCTCGCTTCGTTATGCCGACAAGCTGCGACTCTTGGACAGACGATCTGCGCTGAGACCCCATTCGCGAAACCGCGGGTGGACATTCACCAAGACTAGGATACAGACCAAATGACTACTGGAACCGTGAAATGGTTCAACTCAACCAAAGGCTATGGATTCATCAGCCCCGATGACGGCGGCAAGGATGCATTCGTGCATGTCTCCGCCGTCCAGAGTGCCGGACTTCCGGGACTGAATGAAGGCCAGCGGGTCTCGTTCGAGCTGCAGTCGGGCCATAACGGCAAGACGTCCGCGGAGAACCTTTCTCTCGTAGACTGACCAGCCGACAGCGTAAGAAAAGGGCCCGCCCAACGGCGGGCCCTTTTTTGTTGCCGCGGCGGCCGGCGGCGGCACCGGTTTCCCCCGGCATGCCCCGCGGATAGACTTGCGGCCGATGAACGCGCACGCCGACCACCCCGTTCTGGTGATCATCGACCCGCAGAAGGATTTCTGCCATGGCGGGGCGCTGCCCGTTCCCGGCGGAGACGAAATCGTGCCGGCGGTGAATCGGCTGTCGGCGCACCACGACCATGTGATCGTGACCCAGGACTGGCATACCCCGGGGCACGCATCGTTTGCCTCCACCCACGGCCGACAGCCGTATGAGACGATTGAACTGGCATACGGCAGCCAGGTGCTGTGGCCGGACCATTGCGTGCAGGGCACCGACGGGGCGGCGTTCTGCGACGGCCTGGACCTCCGCAACGCCGAGCTGGTGCTGCGCAAGGGCTTCCGCCCCGGCATCGATTCCTATTCGGCGTTTCGCGAGAACGACCGCAAGACGCCGACCGGACTGGGCGGATATCTCCGGGAGCGCGGATTCACGCGGATCGTGTTCTGTGGTCTGGCGTTCGATTTTTGCGTGTTGTGGTCGGCGCTGGACGCCCGCGCCGAAGGCTTCGCGGCAGCGGTCGTCGAGGATGGCTGCCGTGCGATCGATCTGGAGGGGTCGGCGGACGCCGCGCGGCGGGAAATGTCGGCGGCGGGGATCGAGCTGGTTCGCGCCGGGCCGTGACCGCTCAGGCGGCCCGGTCGCGGGCGTACCGTTTCAATGACGGTACCCCGCCCTCGAACGCATAGGCGTCGAAGCCCGCCTGCTGCATCATCTCGGCGACCGCCGCCGCCTGGACGCCGTGGGCGCAGACGACGACATAGGTGCGGTCCTTGTCGAGGGTGGCGAATTCGTCGAGCAGCGCCAGCGGGTCGCGGTTTTCGGCCCCGTCGAGATGCCAGGCGGTGAATTGCCCCGGCGGCCGGCAGTCGAGGACCGCCGCCCCCGCCGGGATGCGTTCGGTGAACAGGTACGGCGTGCGCAGGTCGGCCGCGGTGACGCGCAACAGGTCGATGCCGCGGGCGCCGTTGATGGCCCGCCGCAGCACGCCTGCATCCATGTTCGCCTCCTCGCGCGCCACATGACCCGGACGGCTGGAGGTCGCCGGGCGGTCGGGAACGATGGCGCAGTATTCCTTGACGCGGCGCGAGATCGGCGCCGTGCCGACCCGTTCGGCGGCGTCGATGATTTCCTGTTTGTCGAACCCGGCCAGCGGCCGCAGCACCGGCAATCCGGCCGCCGGGTCGATCGAGCCCAGATTGCCGAGAGTCTGGGAGGACACCTGGCCGACGCATTCGCCGGTGACGATGGCTTCGGCCCGCTGGGTCGGGGCGATCGCCGTCGCGACGCGGAACATCAGCCGTTTCAGCACGATCTGCCAAAGCCGGGTGTCGACGGCGCGGCGCAATTCGGCCAGCACCGGTTCGAAATCCGCCACAAACAGACGCGCCGGCTGCCCCGCCCCCCAGACGGCGGTCAACGTGGTTGCGATTTGCAGCACCTGGCGCTCATAGGCGCCGCCGCCCAGGTTGCAGAACACATAGTCGACGGCGACGCCGCGGCGCAGGATTCGCCACGCGGCGACGGCGGAATCGAATCCGCCGGACAACAGCACGATCGCGCGGCCGCTGGCGCCGACCGGCAGACCCCCGGCGCCGGGAACGCGGTCGCTGAAGAACCGGCACGAGTCCACCCCGGCCTCGACGTGGACGGTGACATCCGGGTTGTCGAGATCAACCGTGGCCCCGGGATTGAGCGCCGCACCGAGGCGTTCGGCGATCTGCTGGCTGGTAAACGGCAACGACGACGCGCGCCGCGCCCGCACCGCATAGGTGCGGCCCTGCACCCGCGGCCCGAACACCGCGGCGCCGACGGACAGGATGGAGGAGAGGTCGGGAGCCGACGACGCCTCGATCCGCGACCAGGACCCGATGCCGAAGATTCGCGGCAGGACCGCCGCCGCGATTCCGGGGTCGGCGGCGAGATACAGGCGGCCATAATCCTGGCGCATCGTCACGCCGGACCCGGCGGCGGCGAACGCCGCCGCGAGGTTGCCGCGCAGAATGCGCTCGAACCGGCGGCGCGTGCCGCGGGCCTTTGTCGCCACTTCGGCGGCGGGCCGGACGATGTGGGTCTCGGTCTCCAAATCTGGCCTCCTGTCGCTGCGCGACAGCTTGCGGGGTGCGCGCGCTGCCGGTACGTTGCAGCCTACTCCAACGACGAGAGAGTTCCCATGCGCCGCGCGTTGTTGCTTGCCGCTTGCCTGTTGCTCCCGGCCGTGTCGCCACCGCCGGCCGCGGCGGGCGAGTCCTTTTCGGGCCGCGATCTGGGCAACAACTGCAAGAACCAGCAGATTTGCGACGCGTTTTTCGCCGGCATGCTGGATAGCTATTCGTCGCTGCTGGGTTGGCGCCAGGCGGCGCCGGCATTCTGCATCACCGGGCCATCCGCGGGCCACCTGCTGTGGCCCGGCATCGCCGCCGATATCATCGGCCGCGACGATCTGGCGATCTCCAGCGCCGCGAGCCTGGCGTATCTGTCGCTGGAAGCCCGCTTTCCGTGCCAGCCGGGGCAGCCGGCGGTCGCGCAGCCGACGTTCCTGAGCGGCATCGACCTGGGCATCATGTGCCAGGATATCGGTTTGTGCGAGGCGTTCCTGATCGGCGTCGTCGACCTGCACCGAACGCTGGTCGATCGCGGGGACCAGCCGCCACTGATGTGCGCGCCGCCGGAGGTCCAAAACGACGAGCTGACGTTTTCGTTGCTGACCTATTTGTCGGGCCACCAGAACGAACTGGAGTTTTCCGCCGGGTCACTGGCGCTGACCGCGTTGGCGGAATCCTATGGCTGCGGCCCTTGACCGGCGATCCGACATCGCCGATGCTGCGCCCGCGGGGCGAATCCGGCCCGGCGGGTTAGTCTGGAACCGACTGGAGCGAATGAGCCATGCCTGAACTGTTCATCCTGATTGCTTTCATGGTCGCCACCCTGGTGTTGCTGGGTGGCTTGATGGTGATCTTTCGCGGCTGGATGGCGGCGCGCGACCGTATTCCGTCCGACAGCGCCGGGCGCCGGACCGGCGGTCACTAGCCCGCACGGCACGGCCCGCGCCCCGAATGCGGGGCGAAAGCATCGCGCCGACCGGTCCGACAAGCGGGCAATTGCCCGGTCGGCGGACGCCGGTTCGGCGGCCGCGCGAACGTCAGACCTGACAACCTCAGACCTGACAACCTCAGACCTGACAACCTCAGACCTGACAACCTCAGACCTG
>JAQBXG010000104.1 GCA_027625125.1 Pseudomonadota bacterium | reverse complement strand
CCCGCGCCCAGGCCGACCGCGACCGCTATCGCGCGGCGATGCAGGCGGCGCTGGCGGCGCAACCGGGCCTGGCGGTCGCCGAAGCGGCGGTCGCCGATCTGGTGTTGTCCGACGGTCGTATCGCCGGGGTCCGCACCGAGGACGGCCGTGCAATCACCGCCCCGGCGGTGGTGCTGACCACCGGCACGTTCCTGCGCGGCCGGATCCATATCGGCGAGAAGACGACCGAGGCCGGGCGCTTCGGGGATGCCCCGGCGACCGCGCTGGCGCAGACGCTGGCGCGGGTCGGACTGCCGCTGGGGCGTCTGAAGACCGGCACACCGCCGCGGCTGGACAGGGCGTCGATCGATTTCGCCGGCCTGGCGGCGCAACCGGGCGACGACCCGCCGGAGCCGTTCTCGGCCCTTACGGAACGGATTCCGCTGCCCCAGGTCGATTGCCACCTGACCGCGACGACGCCGGAGACCCACGATATTCTGCGGCGCAACCTCCATCGCTCGCCGATGTACTCGGGGCGGATCGACAGTACCGGGCCGCGCTACTGCCCGTCGGTCGAGGACAAGGTGGTGCGGTTTGCCGACCGCGACAGCCATACGGTGTTTCTGGAGCCGGAGGGGCTGAACAGCCCGCTGGTCTACCCGAACGGGATTTCGACCTCGATGCCGGAGGATGTCCAGATCGCGATGGTTCGCAGCATTCCGGGTCTGGAGCGGGCGAACATCGTCCGTCCCGGATATGCGATCGAGTATGACTACGTGGATCCAAGGGCATTGGCCCCGACGCTGGAGTTGCGGCGGATTCCCGGACTCTTTCTGGCCGGCCAGATCAACGGCACGACCGGGTACGAGGAGGCGGCGGCGCAAGGCATTTTTGCCGGGGCCAACGCGGCCTTGGCCGGTACCGGGCAGGCATTGGTGCTGTCGCGCGCCGACGCCTATCTCGGGGTGATGGTCGATGATCTGGTGACGCGCGGCGCGCCGGAGCCGTACCGCATGTTCACGTCGCGGGCGGAGTACCGCCTGCGCTTGCGCGCCGACAACGCCGAGGAGCGCCTGACCGCGGTGGGCGTGCGGTGCGGCCTGATTAGCGGCGTCCGCGCCCGGGCCGCCGAGGAGCGGCGGCGGGCGTTTGCGGCGGCGCATGAGGCGCTGGCGTCGCGGTGGATCACCCCGTCGCAGGCCGCGGCGGCCGGGCTGCCGATCAGGCAGGACGGCGTGCGCAGAAGCGCCCTCGAATTACTCGGTAACAATAACGCGACGGCGGCGCAGTTGTGCGGGTTCTGGCCCGAACTAGGCGCGATCTCCGTTCCCGTGCTGGAGCGCCTTGCGGTGGACCAGCGCTACAGCACCTATCTGGAACGGCAGGAGGCGGACATTGCCGCCTTCCACCGCGACGAGGCGTTGGCATTGCCGCCGGGTTTGGACTACGCGGCCGTGCCCGGCCTGTCGATCGAGGTCCGCACGAAATTGCAGGCCGCGCAGCCGGCGAGTCTCGGCGCCGCGGCGCGCATTCCCGGCATCACCCCGGCGGCCGTCACGCGGCTGCTGGCCCACGTTCGCGCCTGACGTTTCACGTGGAACAATTCGGGCCGGACGAGTTTCGCACCGCGACCGGAGTTTCCCGTGAAACATTGGAACGACTGGTGACTCTCGTCGAATTGACGACCGAGCAGAACCGCACGCTCAATCTGGTGGCCGCGTCGACAGTGGCGGATGTCTGGCACCGCCATGTCTACGACTCGGCACAGCTGGCGGCGCTGGCCACCGGCGACATCTGGCTCGATATCGGCAGCGGCGCCGGGTTCCCGGGTCTGGTGCTGGCGATCCTCGGGGTCGGCGAGGTCCACCTGGTCGAACGCGGCGCCCGAAAAGCCGCATTTCTGGGGACCGCGGCACAGGCGACCGGCGCGCGTGCCGTCGTCCATGGTTGTCCGGTGGAAGAAATCCGTCGGTCCGAACTGGGTTCCGGCGGGGCCGATGTCGTCACGGCCCGCGCCGTCGCCCGTCCTGACCGTATCCTGGAACTGTCGGCGCCGCTGGCGGCGCGGAACGCCGTCTGGCTGCTGCCGGCTGGGCGCGGGGCCGCGGCGGCGTTGACCGAAGCGCAAAAAAGCTGGACACTCGCTGCGGAAACTCTGCCCAGTAGGACCGATCCGGACTCCGGTATCCTGCGCCTCCGGATGGTGGCTCGTGGTCGAAACCGAACTTCCCCCCGTCGCAAACGTTCCTGATCCCCAGGCGATCGAGCCTGCGCCCGGCCTTCGTCACTCGCGAGTCGTTGCGGTGGCCAACCAGAAGGGCGGCGGCGGCAAGACGACGACCGCAGTGAATCTGGCCACGGCGCTGGTCGCGGTCGGGAAAAAGGTCCTGCTGGTCGATCTGGACCCCCAAGGCAACGCCAGCACCGGGCTTGGCATCTCGCATGGGCGGCGGACCACCGGCGCCTACGAGGTCATCATCGGCTCCGCCACCGCCGGGCAGGCGACTGTCAGTTCCAGCATTCCAGGCCTCAGCGTCATTCCGTCGACGGTGGATCTGTCCGGTGCGGAGCTCGACCTGGTGGACATGGAGCAGCGGGCGTTCCGCCTCCGCAATGCGCTCGACGGTGCAACCGACGCCTTCGACTATGTGCTGATCGACTGCCCGCCGTCGCTGGGTCTGCTGACCTTGAATGCGATGGTGGCCGCCGACGCCCTGCTGGTGCCGCTACAGTGCGAGTTCTATGCTCTCGAGGGCCTGAGCCACCTGTTGCGGACCGTCGAGCGCGTCCGCGCCAGCTTCAACCCCGACCTCGAGATTCAGGGCGTCGTGCTGACGATGTTCGACCGCCGCAACAATCTGTCGGGCCAGGTCGAATCAGACGTGCGCGGACACCTCGGCGACAAGGTTTACACCACCGTCATCCCGCGCAACGTCAAGGTGTCGGAGGCGCCATCGTTTGGCAAGCCGGCGTTGATCTACGACCACAACTGCCCCGGCAGCCTCGCGTATATCAGCCTCGCCCGCGAGATCATCCAGCGCGAGCGCAACCTGCGGGCGGCCTGAGGAGAGGGGGTCCGCGATGACCGACGAACCCGGTCGCCGCCAGGGCCTGGGCCGCGGCCTGTCCGCCCTGCTCGGCGACGACGCCGAGGACTACGCCGCCCTCGACAGCGCCCGCGGCGGCCGCGAACTTCCCATCGAACACCTTCGACCGGGACGCTTTCAACCGCGGCATCGCTTCGATTCCGAACAGGCGAAGGCACTGGTCGCGTCGGTGCGCGAGCGCGGTATCCTGCAGCCGATCCTCGTCCGCCGCCTCGCGGCCGGCGAAGACGGGGGCGTGGCCTATGAGATCGTCGCCGGCGAGCGCCGCTGGCGGGCGGCCCAGGAAGCGCAGCTGCACCAGGTCCCGGTGATCATCAAGGATCTGTCGGACACCGAGGCGCTGGAGGTTGCGCTGATCGAAAACCTGCAGCGCGAGGACCTGTCGCCGCTCGAGGAAGCCGAGGGCTATCGCCGTATGATCGAAGACTTCGGCCATACCCAGGAGCGTCTGGCGCAGACAATCGGCCGCAGCCGCAGCCACCTCGCCAACATGCTGCGGTTGCTGACGCTGCCCGAAGCCGTCAAGGCCATGCTCGACGACGGGCGTCTCAGCGCCGGGCACGCGCGCACCCTGGTGGGACTGGACAACGCCGAAAAACTGGCCAAACGTATTGTGTCGGGCGGCCTCAACGTCCGCCAGGCGGAGCGGCTGGCCAAGGGTGGCGGCGGGCGCGGCGGCGGACCTGGCAAGGACGCCGATATCGTCGCCCTGGAGGGCGATATTTCAGCGGCGGTGGGTTTGCCGGTGACGATCCACCACAAGGGCGAAGGCGGCGGCGAAGTCCGTGTTTCGTACACGACGCTCGAACAGCTCGACGAAATCTGCCGCCGACTCGCGCGGACCTAGGCCGAAACTACTACATCTAGTAGGCGGGTGAGCAGCATACACTGGTTCTAGCGGGTCAGGCCGGGCGTACGCCCTGCCGCCTGGACGATCCGCAGCGCCGCCCTCCACGCAACCGCCTGGTCCGGCGCGCCGGTGCGCTTGCAGTCGGCCTCTGCGTCGGCCAGCAATGCCAGCGCCGTCCCCAGCCTGCCGACGGTCCACGTCCCCAGCGCGCGCTGGTATTGCGGCAGGTGCTTCCAGAACACCGGCGGTTTCAACGCCTTCAGCGCGGCGTCGGGGCTTCTGCCTTGCGCAACCATCCCCGCGGCCAGATGCAGACGCTCCACCGTTCGCCCGAGCGCCCGCAGCACCGCCACCGGCGATTGCCCGGCCACAAAACAGCGCCCCAGAATGCGGTCGAGCGCCGCCCGGTCGCCGCTGACTGCCGCCAACGCCGCGGTCTCCAGATCGACCTGGGCCGAGTCCCCCAGGCACGTCTCGGCCTCCACCAGCGTGATCGCCGCGCCCGGTCCGGCGAACAGGCTCAGTTTTTCCAGCTCGCCGCGCAACAGCGCGCGGTCACCGCCCATCACACGGGCGATCCAGTCGCTCGCCGCCGGCTCGACCCGGTGCCCCAGGCCGCGCAGCAGATCCTCGGCGAACGCGCGAATCTGCCCCGCATCTTCGACGTAGCACGGCACCGCCGCCCCGGCGGCGGCGGCCTCGAACAGTTTCCGCAGCGTCGACCGGCCCCCTAGGTCCGCGCCTTCGGCAATGACCAGCGATTCGCCGTCCGGGTCCGATCCTTCCCGCTGCCGCAACAGCTCGGCAAAGGCCGCTGCCAGGCCGTCACCGGCCGCCGCGACCCGCACCACGCGGCGGCCGCCGGTCAACGACAGCGCCGCGGCCTCGTCCACCAGCGCTGCCGGGTCGGCGGCGATCACGGTGGCGGCGGGTTCGGCATAGCAAAAGGGGTCGGCGGAGTCCCCGAGTACGCTCGCGCGCAGCGCCCGGCTGCGCTCGTCCACCAGTCCCTGGTCCGGGCCGTACAGCAGCACGCACGAGACGGTGGGGGCGCGCACGAACCCGTCCGCGGCCCTTGGCGCAATCTTCATGGCCCGGTCCGGCCGCGGAAATACACCGCCAGCCGCGCATTGATCTCGTCGGCGACATTGCGGGCGGCGCGATCGCGGGCGTCCCGCTCGGCGACGACGTTGGCGAGTTCCGACCGCAGCACGTTGTAGGCCGCCACCGCGCGCACGCTGCCGGCGGTCAGCGTCTCGCCGCTTGCGACATCCGCCAGCACATAGGCGGCGACCAACGTCAGATTGAACCGCGTAACGGTGGCGTCCCGCTCCAGCGCCACCCCCTGCTTCGATTGCCGCAGTGTCAGGTCCAGCCGGTACCGCGGCGCGGACGGCGGCCCGAACGGCGAAATCCGGTCCAGCAGGTCACTGTAGACGACCTGGTCCAGCCGGTCCGGGCCGAGTTCGATTTCGATCGCGCCAAGTTCGGCGACCACGTCCGGATTGGGCTCGCCGCCGCCGCCGATCCCGTACAACGGCCGGAAGCCGCAGGCCGACACCGCCAGGATCGCCGCCGCCGCGCAGACGAGGGCGAACCCGCTCCGTCGCGCCGGACGCATCCGGTCAGACCACGAAGCTGACGATGCGATCCGGCACAACGACGATCTTGCGGATCGGCTTGCCGGCGATGGCATTGGCAATGCGCTCCTGTGCGTCCACTTCGCCCAGGGCCCGCTCGCGCAGCGACGCCTCGGGCAGTCCGGCCGGCACGTCCATTGTGCCGCGCAACTTGCCGTTGACCTGAATTCGGACCGTCACCGTGTCCTCGCGCACACGCGTCGGATCATGGACCGGCCACGCCGCCTCGGCCAGCAAACCGATGCCCCCCAGCCGCTCCCAGCCCTCTTCGGCCAGATGCGGCATCATCGGCCCGATCAGCAGCGCCAGTGTCTCCAGCCCCTCGCGCAACGCCCAAGCGGCGGCGGGATCGGACGGTCCGGCGGCGACCGCATCGCCCAGAACATTTGCGTATTCATGGACGCGGGCGACCGCCACGTTGAACCGGAACCGTTCGACATCGGCGGTCACGCTGGCGATCGTGCGGTGAGTCGCGGCCCGCAACGCCGCCGCCGCGCCGTCGTCGGCGGGCGGCGCGGTATCCGGCGGCGGCGCCA
>JAQBXG010000103.1 GCA_027625125.1 Pseudomonadota bacterium | reverse complement strand
GTTTTGGGAGGTGCTGTGCACCGATCGGCCGGTGGTGTTCCTGGACCTGGGAGTCACGAAGCTGGCACGCGAGATCGAGGAGATGCTGGCGGGGCGCTGCCGCGTGTTGCGCGCCGAATATGACGACGCCAACCTGCCGCGGATTGCCGTTGCGGAATTGGCCGACGCGGTGATCGATCTGGCGGCCCCGGATCCATCGGCGTTTCGCGCGCTGGTGATGGGAGATGCGGCGCGATGAAGCTGGGGTTGGGCACGGTGCGGTTCGGGCGCGACTATGGCGTCGGCGACCGCGACCGTGTTCCGCCGCCGGTCGTGGCGGAAATGCTGGCGCACGCCGCCGCGCACGGCGTCTCGGTGCTGGATACCGCCGCCGAGTACGGGGAGTCCGAGGCGGTGCTGGGCGTGGCGCTTGGCGAGTCGGGCGGCGGCGACTGGCGCATCGTGACAAAGACCCCGGCTCTCTGCCCCGAGGATGGTCGGTCAGCCGCACGGGCCGCCGGCCGCAAGCTGCGCGACGGCCTGGAGCGCTCGCTGGCGCGGATGCGCCGGTCGAGCGTCTACGGACTGCTGGCGCACCGCCCCGACGATCTGCGCGGGCCGGCCGGCGATGACGTGTTCGCGGCGATGCGCCGGTGCCGCGACGACGGATTGGTGGAACGCATCGGCGTATCGGTCTATTCCGGCGACGAAGCCGACGAGTTTCTGGGGCGGTTCCCGTTCGATCTGGTGCAATTGCCGGCGAACGTGCTGGACCAACGCGAGGTCGGCAACGGCCGTCTGGCCCGCCTGCGCCGCGACGGCGTCGAGGTGCATGTGCGGTCGGTGTTTCTGCAGGGGTTGTTGCTGTTGCCGATCGAGCGGATTCCGCCGTACTTCGAGCCGATCCGAGAGACGCTGCGCGGCTATCGGGAGGCGGCGACGGCGGCGGGCCTGGGCGCGGTCGAGGCGGCAGTGCAATTCGCCGCCGCCCGGATCGAGGCCGACTGTCTGATCGTCGGCGCGGGTTCGGTGGCGGAGTTTGCAGAGATCGTTGCGGCATTCGAATCGCCATCCGTGGATTTCGACTATGCGCCGTTTGCGGTTTCAGACACGCGATTCATTGATCCGGGCCGATGGCCGGCGGCGGCATGATCATCGCCGTCGTGCAGGCGCGGGTTTCTTCGGCGCGGCTGCCGTCGAAGGTGTTGGCGCCGGTGATGGGGGAGCCGATGCTGGCGCGGCAGTTGGAGCGGCTTGGCCGCGCGCGCAATCTGGACCGGGTGATCGTCGCCGCCAGCGAGCAACCGGGGGACGACGCGATCGAGCGGCTGTGCGCGGACCGATCGGTCGAAAGTTTTCGCGGCTCCCTGGACGATGTGCTGGACCGGGTCGTTGCGGCGGTGCGGCCCCATGGACCCGATCATGTCGTGCGGTTGACCGGCGACTGCCCGCTCGCGGACCCGGAGTTGATCGATGCCATTGTCGCGCACCATGTCGCGGGTGGTTTCGAATATACGAGCAATACGTTGCGGCCTACGTATCCCGACGGGCTGGATACCGAGGTCGTCGCGTATCCGGCACTGGAACAGGCCTGGCGTGAGGCCAAGCTGCCGTCGGAGCGCGAGCACGTGACGCCGTATCTGAAGAGCAGCGGCCGGTTTCGGACCGAGAACTTCGCGGCGGCGGTGGATCATTCGCGTTTGCGCTGGACCGTCGACGAGCCGGAAGATCTGGAACTGGTGCGCGAGATATTCGCCGCGCTTTTCCCGGCGAACCCGGCGTTTTCGACCGACGATGTTCTGGAATTGCTCAGGCGGCGACCGGAGCTTGCGACAATGAATGCGATGCACCGGCGGGACGAGGGATACCTTCGAAGTCTGGAGCGGGACGCGCGCATCGTCGCTGGAGACGCGACATGAACCCGGTGGGGTGGATTCCCGGCTATGCGGTGATCCTCGAAGCGTACCGGACCTATCCGTTGCGCAGCGTCTTTATCATCGGCTGCATCCTGGTGGCCGGGCTGGCCGAGGGACTGGGGGTGGCGGCGGTGTTTCCGGTGCTGGCGACGGCAGTCGAGGACGCAGGGGGAAGCCAGTCGGAGATCGGCCGCGTCGTCACCGAAACGCTGGCGTCAGTCGGATTGCCGGTCCACCTGGGCGGGCTGCTGTTGTTGATGGTCGCCGCGTTTGCGATGAAGGGCGGCCTGATGATGGTGGCGATGCAACAGATCGGATTCGCCAGCGCCCATGTCAGCACCGACCTGCGGTTCGCGTTGATCCGCGCGGTGATGGGGGCAAAGTGGTCGTATTTCACGACCCAGCCGGTCGGGCACCTGGGCAATGCGGTATCTGTCGAGGCGACCCGCGGCGGCGCGGCGTTCACCGGCGCCTATACGATTGTCGCGATGATGATCCAGGTCGCGGTCTACCTGGGTCTGGCGATGCTCGTTTCGTGGCCGATCGCGCTGGCCTCGCTGGGCGCCGGCGTCGTGATGATGTTCATTTTGGGCCGGTTCATCAGCATGACCCGCCGCGCGTCGGTCGCCGCGTCAGTCGCGTTTCAGGAATTGCTGCGCCAGGTGACCGATGCGCTCAACGGCATCAAGCCGCTGAAGGCGATGGCGGTGCAGGGCCGGGTGGTTGCGTTGCTGGAATCCGAGGCGTCCGATATCAACGCCTCGGCCCGGCGGCTGGTGACCGCCAAGCATGGCATGCAGTGGATGCGCGAGCCGCTGATGGCGATGTTCCTTGCCGCCGGCCTGTATGCGGCGTTGGTGATCTGGCAGGTGCCGTTCGAGATCGTGCTGGTGATGGCGTTGCTGTTCTATCGCACCGCCGTAAGCATCGCGCAGTTGCAGACCGGGTACCAGCAGCTTGTGTCGTCGGAGGTGTACTACCGCCGTGTGCGCGAAAAGATCGACGCGGCGGCGGCGCAGCGGGAGGCGATGGCCGGCGTCGCCGCCCCGGACTTTCGCCGGGCGATCGAATTCGATCATGTGTCGCTCGCGCTGGGCGGCAAGCCTGTGTTGATCGACGTCTCGGTGTCGATTCCGGCCGGCAGGATCACGACGCTGTACGGGCCATCGGGGTCCGGCAAGACGACGATGGCGGACCTGGTGACCGGATTGCTGTCGCCGGATTCCGGCGCGGTGCGGGTCGACGGCGTTGACTTGAAAGATATCGATATTGCGTCGTGGCGGCACGAAATCGGATATGTGCCGCAGGAGATGTTCTTGTTTCACGATTCGCTTCTGACCAACGTAACACTGGGCGATCCGGCATTGACCGAGGCCGATGCCGAAGCGGCGTTGCGGGCCGCCGGCGCATGGGATTTCGTGTCGAAGTTGCCCGACGGGATGCACGCGGTGGCCGGGGAACGCGGCATGGCGCTGTCGGGTGGCCAGCGCCAGCGCATCGCGATGGCGCGCGCGTTGGTTCGCAAGCCGCGGTTGTTGATTCTGGATGAGCCGACGACGGCGTTGGACCCGCGCACCGAGGCGGCGATCTGCGCGACTCTGACGGAGCTGTCCCGTGACGTGACGATCCTTGCGGTGTCGCACCAGCGGGCGTTGCTGTCGATCGCCGACGTTGTGGTGCATGTCTCCGGCGGCGCCGCATTGACCCTGGGAGCGGAGGAAGCCGCAACCGGAGTCGGGGGCTGACGGTGTTCGCGGTGTTGCGCGAATTGCGCCACGGGCCGCTGCGCGGCCTGGCGCCGGTGTGGACCGGGCTGGGGCGCGCCTACCGGCGGGCGCTGCGGGCGGCGCCATTCCGGTTTTCGGTCTCGACGCCGATCGGCCCCTATGGGCCGTTCCGGCTGGATGCCCGGTTCGCGTTCAGCGATTACAGTTCGTGGGGCCGGGGTCGCAACGCCGGATTTGCGGCCTGCATCGATGCATGCGCCGGAGCCAAGTGCGTGATCGACGTTGGCGCGCATATTGGACTGGTGGCGCTGCCGATGGGCCGGGCGGTGGCCGCAGGCGGCCGGGTCTTTGCCTTTGAGCCGGCGGCATTCAACCGCGAGATGCTTGCCCGCCACGTGGCGCTGAACAAGGCCGACAATATCGAGGTGTTGGACGACCTGGTCGGCGAAGAGGATGGCGGTGCCGCGACATTCTATGAGACCGATACCGACTCCGGCCTGAATTCGGTGCTGGATCGGCCCAACAAGCGGGGATTTCGCCAAACCACCCGCCGCCGGGTGTCGCTGGACGGGTTTTGCGCGCGCCGCGATCTGCACCCGGATGTGATCAAGATCGACGTGGAGGGCGCGGAGCTGGGCGTGTTGCGCGGCGCACGGAATGTGCTCGGTGAGTCGCGGCCGGTCGTGATCCTGAGCGTGCATCCGGCCGAACTGAAAATGCTTGGTCACGACGCTGGAGCGCTTTCGCGCCTGATCGATGACCTGGGATACGAATGCCGCGACGTACAGGGCGGCGAGGTCGAGGAGCTTGCGGCGAGCGAATATGTGCTCAGGCCCAAAGGAGAAATGAATTGATTGCCAGCGCCCGCAATATCCTACGCCACAAGGGCGTTTTCGGCCTGGCGGTGGCGACGTATTACCTGGCCTGGATCAATCTGTATCGGCGGGTGCTGGGCCGGCGGTATATGCGCAAGCGAATCCATTCGTCGCCGATGATCCTGGATGTCGACGACCGCGGAATTTGCCGGACGTTGTTGTTGTTTGGCCGCCGCGAGGAGGAACATCGCGTCATTCTGGAGACGGTGCTGAAGCGCGGCATGACGGTTCTCGATATCGGCGCGAATGTCGGCTACTACGCGTTGATGGAATACCGCTGCGTCGGCCCGACCGGCCGCATTGTCGCGGTCGAGCCTTCGCCACAGAACGCCGCGTTGCTGGAGCGCAATCTGGCGCTGAACGGCGTTCGCAATGTTTCGCTGTTTCACGGCGCGATTTCGGACCGGCCGGGGACGCGGCAATTGGCGCTGTCGGCATTTTCGAACCTGCACAGCTTTCATGGCGAGGAATCGCCGACCGGCGAGGTGATCGACGTGGAGATGCGCACGGTGCCGCAGGCGATGGAGGGCTCGGGCGCGCCCGATCTGATCCGCATGGATGTCGAAGGCCATGAGGTCGAGGTGCTGAACGGCATGCTGGACGCGGTCGAACGCGGCGAAATGGCGCCGATGATCCTGTTCGAGACCCATCGCCGCAAATACGGCCCCGACCACGATCTGGTGGCGCCGCTGCGGCGGTTGTTCGCATGCGGATACCATGCGCGGTACATCGGTTCGTCGTCGCGCGACGGGACCGGGATCGTTGAGGGGCTGGGATATCGGGGTGGGCCGCCGATCGAGACGGATTTCATGGAGCGGGTGATCTTTGAGAACATTCACGATGACGATCTGATCGATCTGGTTTGCCGCACCGGCGGCGTGCGGACCGTGTTGCTGGTTCGGGAGCAATCGTGAACGCGCAATCGGGAGCGCGGGCGCGCGCCGATGCGGCGCCGGTTCCGGGGCAGCGGATGTCGTTGCGGTTTTCGACCTCGGGCGGGCTGGGTGGCGGCGACGGGTCGGAGGTGTACGCCGATCCCTGGTTCCATCTGGAACCGGACAGCCTGTTGCCGCCGGTGCGGGTGTTTGTGCGCGGAGAGCGGGTCGTCGGCATTTGCGGGCGGCCGATTCAGGACGGACGCATCGACGACCACCGGGTGGTCGCCGCGATGGAGTCCGCGCCTTCATTCGAGGCGTTTGTCCGGGGCCTGAACGGTTCGTTTCTGGTGTTGGTGTATGACCGCGCGGCGCGATCGTTGGCGATTGCGACCGACAGGTTTGCATCGCAGAAGGTGTTTTATCGCGAACATCGGGGCGTGCTGTATGCCTCGCAGAGTCTGCGCGACCTGGCGAGCGGGCGTCACCGCTTGCCGGTGCGCGTCAATGAGCGCGCGGTGTTCGAGTTTCTTTACTTTCGTCGTCTGTTCGGAACGGCCACATTTGAATGCGATACCCGGCTGCTGGACTCCGCGTCGATCCTGGAGATGGATTTGGGAAGCGGGGTCAGGACAACCAAGTATTGGCGGCCTTCGATTGCCCGTCGTGGCGAATCGACCGGCCGAGCAGCGCGCCGGCTGGCGGATGCGCTGCACGATTCGATGGCGATGCATCTGTCCGACGATCGCGCGCCGGGC
>JAQBXG010000102.1 GCA_027625125.1 Pseudomonadota bacterium | reverse complement strand
AACCGGTTCATCCGCGACCTGCCGCAGGATTCGCACAATGCGGGTTTGGAGCGCGGGCTGGAGGAAATCACCCAGCTCACCCGCGAGTTGCAGGAAAGCGTCATGTCGATCCGCGCGCAGCCGGTCAAGACGGTGTTCTCGCGCATGTCCCGGGTCGTGCGTGAGCTGGCGCAGCAGACCGGCAAAAAGCTGAAACTGGAACTGGTCGGCGAAGGCACCGAGGTGGACAAGACCGTCACCGAGCGCCTGTCCGATCCGCTGACCCACATGGTCCGCAACGCCGCCGACCACGGCATCGAATCGCCCGAGGAGCGCATCGCCGCCGGCAAGCCGGCCGAAGGAACGATCCGGCTTTCCGCCGAGCACAAGGGCGGGCGCATCGTCATCCAGCTCACCGACGACGGCAAGGGCATCAATCGCGAACGGGTGCTGCAACGGGCGCGGGAGCGGGGCCTCGTCGACGAGCATTCACAGCTCTCCGATGAGGAAATCGACAACCTGATCTTCCTGCCCGGCTTTTCGACGGCGGAGACGATCTCGAACATCTCCGGCCGCGGGGTCGGCATGGATGTCGTGCGCCGCAACGTCCAGGACCTGGGCGGCCGCGTTTCAATCAAGTCCAATCCCGGCAAGGGATCGGCGTTCCAGCTGACGCTGCCGCTAACGCTGGCGGTGATGGACGGAATGGTGGTGCGGGTCGGCGACGAAACCTACATCGTGCCGCTGTCCAATATCGTCGAATGCCTGCGTCCGGCCGCCGGCGATGTCGATGCAACCGGCGTCGACGGCGACGTCCTGATGCTGCGCGGCGAAGTCGTGCCGCTCGCCTATCTGCACGCCTACTTCAACGTTCCCGGCGCGCAGCAGGACTGCACCAAGGGCGTCGTCGTCGTCCTGGAAGTGGAGGGCGGGGCAAAGATCGGCCTGGTCGTCGACGATCTGCGCGGACAGCAGCAGGTCGTTATCAAGAGCCTCGAGGTCAATTACGGCCGCGTCGATGGCGTCGCCGCGGCGACGATCCTCGGCAACGTCCAGGTGGCGCTGATCCTGGACGTCGCGGCCTTTGGCCGCCTGTTCCAGTCGGGCCGCAGCTCGTCGGGCTCATCCTCTGACCGCAACCACTCACAGGCAGCAGTCGCATGACCAAGATTCAAAGCGGGCACCACGACATCGATGCGACGGACTCGCGGCAGTTTGTCGCGTTCCAGCTCGGCAGTCGCGAATACAGCATCGACATCATGGCGGTGCGGGAAATCCGGGGATGGTCCCAGACGACGAAGATTCCAAAGGCGTCGGAAACCGTTCTCGGCGTCATCAATCTTCGCGGCAGCATCCTGCCGATTATCGACCTCCGGATTCTGTTCGAGATGGAGCCGACGAAGGAACAGTCAAGCAACGTCGTCATCATCATTGTTGCCGATGGCCGCCTGTTCGGCCTGCTTGTCGACGGCGTCTCCGACATCCTGACGGTCCCGACGTCGCAGATCCAGCCGACGCCGTCGGCTGAAAACGCCGGCCGGCGGGCAGCGGTGGTCACCGAGCTGGCGTCCATGGACGGCCGCCTGGTCGGCGTCATGTCCCTCGCGCGCCTGGTCGAGCAATCGGATCTTCAGGCTCCGACCGACACGTTGTTGTTGTAGTTGCTGATTGGACGGGACATTCGCCCCAGCTATGAATGCGTCAACCGGTGCCATTAGTGTCGGCGGTGAGTTCGACTTCAGCGAGAGAGATTTCAAGCGTCTCGCCGGGTTGTTGCACAGTCGCACGCGTATCATACTTGGCGACAACAAGCGGGCACTGGTGTATTCGCGCCTTGCGCGACGGCTGCGCGAGAATCGCCTGACGACGTTTTCCGCCTATCTCGATCTGATCAGTTCACCCGCCGGCGCCGAAGAACTCGAGCGGGCGCTCGATGCGATCACGACGAACCTGACCAAGTTCTTCCGCGAGGATCATCACTTCGATCATTTGCGCAAGGAGGTTTTGCCGCGAGTCAACGGCGCCGCCTGCAAGCGGCTTCGCATCTGGTCGGCCGGGTGTTCGTCCGGCCAGGAGCCGTTTTCGATCGCGATGACGATTGCCGAGACGGTGCCGGACTTCGCCAACCGCGACATCCGAATTCTGGCCACCGACCTCGATTCGAAGATGGTCGCCAAGGGCGCCACGGGCCAATACTCCGACCGCGAGGTCGAATCGATTCCGGCGCCGCTACGCAAGAAATACCTGCAAGGTCCCGATGCCAGCGGCATGTTCGTGTTCGACCGCAAGCTGAAATCGCTGATCGCGTTCCGCAATCTCAATTTCTTCCACGACTGGCCGTTCCGCGGCCCGTTCGACGCGATCTTTTGCCGCAACGTATTCATCTATTTCGAGTCCGACGACCAGCGTGCGATTCTGGATCGCATGTCCGGAATGCTGGCCGACGACGGCTTTCTGTATATGGGCCACTCGGAAAACCTGTCGCGCATCACCGACCAGTTTGCGGCATGCGGCCGCACGACCTATCGCAAGGCAAGGGCCTGACGATGGCGCGTCCCGTTCGTGTCCTGGTCGTCGACGATTCGGCGCTGTTCCAGCGGCTGTTCCAGGACATTCTGTCCCAGGACCCGGAGATCGAGGTCGTCGGCACGGCGGAAAATCCGTTGCGGGCGCGGGAGATGATCAAGCAGCTCAACCCCGATGTGCTGACCCTCGACATCGAAATGCCGGAGATGGACGGTCTGTCGTTCCTCGACAGGCTGATGCGCCTCAGGCCGATGCCGGTGGTCATGGTCTCGACCCTGACCCAGGTCGGCGCCGAGGAGGCACTGACTGCGCTCGAGTTGGGCGCCGTCGACTATTTCCCGAAGCCGACCGTGGCGGCGGGTGAGGCGATCTCGGCCCAGGCGGCCGAGTTCTGCGCCAAGGTCAAGGCGGCGGGACGTGCGAAAGTGCGACCCCGCCCCGATCCGATCGCGGCCAGGCCACCTGCCGCCGCCGCTGGCACCGCGTTCGATGCGTCGCGCAAGATCGTCGCGATCGGATCATCCACCGGCGGCGTGGAGGCGCTGCGCGACATCCTGCGCGCATTTCCGGCGGCCTGCCCGGCGACCGTCATTACCCAACACATGCCGCCGCACTTCACCGAAACGTTCGCCAAGCGGCTGGACGCGATGATGGCGCCAAACGTGAAAGAAGCCCGCAACGGCGACAAGCTCATGGTCGGCACGGTCTACATCGCGCCGTCGGGCGACAATCACCTCGAAGTTGTTGGCGGCGCCGGCGGGTTCTCCTGCCGCGTAGGTCCGGGCGCGCCGGTGTCCGGCCATCGTCCGTCCGTGGACAAGTTGTTCCATTCGGTTGCCGGGGCGGTTGGCAAACGGGCCATCGGCGTGATCCTGACCGGCATGGGCCACGATGGCGCCGAAGGTCTGAAGCACATCCGCGATTCCGGCGGGCGCACGCTCGGACAAAGTGAAGATACCTGTGTTGTCTACGGCATGCCGCGGGTTGCGTACGAAATGGGCGGCGTCGAAAAACAGGTGCGGCTCCCACAGATCGCAAAAGAGATCTTCAATCTCTGCGCGACCGACTGACTGTCGAGGAAGGTAGAAAATGCCACAAGCGTCAAGTTTCCGTGTGCTTGTTGTTGACGATCAGCATTCGATGCGCGGGCTGACCCGATACAGCCTCGGGCAAATGGGTGTGGCGAATGTCGTTGACGTCAGCTCCGCCCAGGCGGCAGTTGACGAAATCGGCAAGGCGCAGTTCAACCTGATTCTCTCTGACTACAACATGCCGGAGATGTCCGGCATGGATTTGCTGAAAACCGTCCGCAGGCATCCGACCCACTCCAAGGTTCCATTCATTATGCTGACCGGACAGGGCGATAAGGAACTGGTGACCGAAGCTGCGAAGGCCGGCGTCAACAACTATGTCATCAAGCCATTTACCGTCGATGTGCTGCGCAAGAAGATCGAAGCGGTTGTCGGGGCGCTGACATGAACCACGGATTGCCGATCGACGAACAGATCGACCGGCACGCGCGTTGGCTGGCCGGCGACCGGTCGGCCGCGCCGGCGGACTTTTCCGGCATGGAACTGCCGGAGTCGCGCTTCGATCACATTGATCTTTCCGACGCTTCGTTCCGCAAGGCGCGGCTTCCCGGCAGCACCTTCGTCGGTGCGCGCCTGCGGAATGCCAATTTTTTCAAGGCGGACCTGACCGGCGCCGTTTTTCGCAACGCCGATCTCGGCGGCGCGGATTTCCGCGGCGCGACTCTGAATCGCGCCCGGTTCGACGATTCCCGGCTCCACGGAGCGACGTTCCGCCGCGGTCTGCGTCTCGCCGTCGGCGCGGCTTCGGCCGAGGTCATGGCGCTGAATCTGTCCAGCTCGTCTTTTGACTACGCGGATCTCACCGGCGTCGATGCGAACAGCGCCAATCTCAGCGGCGCGTCGATGCGCGGCGCCGTACTGGCCGATGCCAGCCTGTTTCATGTCGCCCTCGACGGCGCGGATCTCACCGGTGCCGACCTGTCCGGTTCCAACCTCGGGGGCGCCAGCCTCAGCGGCGCGAATCTTTCCAACGCCCGACTTCGCGATACGTTGCTTGAGCTCGCGGATCTTTCGTCCGCCAATCTCGCCAACGCCGATCTGTCCGGTTCTCTGATCGACGAAACCCAGATCGCCGCGGCCGGCATTGGCCCGGGCGAGCCGTCGCCGGAGTCTGTTGTTCTTGCTGACGCCGCGGCCCAGATCGACGCCCATGAAGAATGGTTGCGGAGCGGGTCCGGCGCCCGCGCTGTTCTGCGTGGCGTGGTCCTTGACGACATCTACCTGGCGGGCCGCGATCTTCGCGGCATTGCGATGCACCGCTGTTCACTGCGCGGCGCCGATTTCCGCAATGCGCGCCTGGCGCTCGCCGATCTCGAAAGCGCCGATCTGTCGAACGCAAGACTTGCCGGCGCCGATCTTCGCGGCGTTTTGGCGCGCGGCGCCAATCTCTCGGGCGCCGATCTGACCGGCGTGCGGATGGGTCCGGCCAAGGTTCGCAGCGAGACCGGAGACGACACCACCGAGCAAGCGGCCGATCTGACCGGCGCAATCCTGTTCCGAACGGTGCTTACCGGCGCTGATCTGCGCGGCGCGCGGATCGACTGGCCGCAGCCGTTGACAACGGACTGATGCGTTGATGCACGCATCCACCGAACAGCGCCGCCGCTATTTCGATGCGGCACGTCAGGGCTGGGTCGTGCCGGTGTTGCAGGGCGACTATTATATGAGTTCCGATCCGTCGGTGATTCTGGACACGACGCTCGGCTCCTGCGTATCCGCGTGCGTGCGGGATACCGTCAAACGCATCGGCGGCATGAATCACTTTCTGCTGCCGTCCTCCGGCTCCGGTGACGGCGTCGAGGGCCAGATGTCACTGCGCTACGGCAACTATTCGATGGAAGTGCTGATCAACGAACTGCTGAAGCGCGGCGCCCGACGCGAAAATCTGGAACTGAAGCTGTTCGGCGGGGCAAATGTCGTCAAGGGCATCAGCGGCATCGGCCATCGCAATTCCGATTTCATCGAGCAATACGTCAGAGCCGAAGGCCTGTACGTCGCCTCGCACCATCTGCGCGGCCAGTCGGCGCGCAAGATCCAGTTCTGGCCGGTATCCGGCCGCGCGCGCATGTTGCAGATCGCCGGCGAGCAGAGCGTGTTCGAGCGCGAAGCCAGTCGCGCGCCGCAGGTCGAAGTGGCCGCCTCCGGCGATATCGAACTTTTCGATTGATCGCCATGACGACGGCATCACCAACGGACACGGTCGCCGCCGCCCTGCTTGAACGCATCGCCGCCGAACTCGGCCAGGTCACCGAACGGCATTCCCGCATGGCCGATGTCGTTACCAAGCTGGCGTCCGGTGATGCCGCGCTCTGCGGCGATGCGGTGCAGGCCCTCCAGGACTTCGATTTGATTCAACAGGAACTGGATGCGCTCGGAGCCGTGCTGCGGGCGCTGGCCGACGGCGGCGTCCCGGCGGCGGCCCGGGTGGCCCGCGATGTGCCGCTGCATGCGATGCGCGCACGCCTTGCCGGGCAACCCGAACCGGCGGCGGACGGCGGCGGCGACGACCTTTGGGCCTAGAGCAACTTCTGACCAAATAGAATCAATTCTGTTGGCGATTCGGGGCGGCAGTC
>JAQBXG010000101.1 GCA_027625125.1 Pseudomonadota bacterium | reverse complement strand
TCCGCGTGGACTGCCGCCCCGAATCGCCAACAGAATTGATTCTATTTGGTCAGAAGTTGCTCTAGACGCCGGCGCGGTTGCGCCTGCGGCGGCTCGAGCGCCAGGTTGCGCCGCCGCCGCCGCCCCAGGTCGAGATGCCGATCATGAATCCCAGATCGTACCAGCCGCCGTTGTTCGGAAAGGCATAGATGCGGGCGTCGGTGAAGATTTCGGCGATCAGCGCGAACGGCGCAATGAATCCATGCGCCAGGCCCCACCAGAACCCCGGCAGATCCGCGCCCGGCGGCATCGGCTGCGACGCGCAACCGGACAGGAGGACCGCGGCGGCGGCGACCACCAGCATGGTCCGAACGGTCGGAAATCCCCTCGACATCATCTTTCCACCGTATCCCAGACGCGGTCGCAACGGTAGGGCAGAGCATCGGCACATGCGGGCTTGCGTTTCCGTTAGTCATGCCTTACGGTAAGGTATGCCTTACGGAGAAGTGTTGTCCGCACTCGCGGACCCGACCCGCCGCAACATTCTCGAGGCCCTGTGCGCGGGGCCGATGACGGTCGGCGAACTGGCGGCGACACAGCCGGTCAGCCGGCCGGCGGTGTCCCAACACCTCAAGGCTCTCGGGGCGGCAAACCTCGTCTCTGTCGAACCGCGCGGAAACCGCCGCCTGTATTCCATTCGCCGCGACGGACTTCAGGAGTTGCGGTGGTACCTGGAGCGTTTCTGGTCCGATGTCCTGTCCGCCTATGGCGCCGAGATCGCGCGGCGGGCGAAACCCGAAAAGGAATCTCCCTGATGCTCGATCCAATCGTCAAATCCATCGACGTTCCCTGCGGTCCGCAACAGGCGTTCGATGTGTTCTGGAAAGACATGTCCGCCTGGTGGCCGCTCGACAAGTTCACCACGTCGGCGATGGCCGGCCAGCCGGCGAAGGCGATCCGGGTCGATGCCCGGCCAGGCGGCGAGATCGTCGAAATCGGCGGCGACGACACCGAAACACTGTGGGGGGTGATCGAAGCGTTCGAGCCGCCGTCCTATGTCCGTACAACGTTTCACTTCGCTCCGCCCGGCGTGGTCGTCGAAGACCGGACGCTGCTGGAGGTGCGATTCACCGGCATCGACGGCGGCCGCACCCGCGTCGAACTGACCCAGACCAATTGGGAAGTCCTTGGCGACCAGGCCGCCGACATTCGCGGTGGCTACGAGTTCGGTTGGGGCGTCATCTTCGAAAAGGCCTACAAGGCCGCCTGCGGCGGTTAGTCTGCCGCGTCCGGGGCGGGCCGGACCTGGTCTGCCCGCCGCGTCATCATCTATTGACTCCGGCGAAGGGCGGATGGAGTATTTGCCAAGGGGTGAATCTGCCAGTCTGCCCCTCGCTAGAACTTGTGCCGCGCGCGCTAGCGCCCGCGGATTTTGTAACATTGACGGCGTGTGCGAAGTCACCGGTGCAGCGGATGCGTGACCGTTGCGCGCACTTTCGAGTCGCCGCCATCACTTTGGGAGGATGCAGATGAAGCTTGCGAAGGGAATGGTTGCGGCGGTCGCCGCCACCATGATAGCCGGCGTTGCCGCGAGCGCACTTGCCGCGCCGACGACCGGGGAGCGGTTGCGGAATGCCGCCAACGAGACCCAAAACTGGCTGATGACGCTCGGCACCTATGACGGGCACCATTATTCGAAGCTGAGCCAGATCAACAAGAACAACGTCGCCGGCCTCAGGGTCGTTTTCATGGCCTCGATCGGCGGCAACGGGATGAGCACGGTCGCCGGTTCGCGGGGCAACGAGCAATCGGCGCCGCTGGTCGAGGACGGGTTCATGTATTTGAGCGATTCGCACAACAAACTGATGAAGTTCGATGTGCGAAGCGGCATTCGGGCATATCCGTTGTGGCGGTTCGATCCGCAGCTGGAGCGTGCTCGGAACACCGGTGGGCTCGCGCTCTATGGCGATACCGTGATCGCGGCCATTCGCGATGCGCGCATCATCGCACTTAGCAAGGAGTCGGGTGAAGTCGTTTGGGAAGTCAGCGGCGTCGAGCCCGAAGGCGGTCGCAACGCACCCGAGTATCTGGCGACCCGTACCTTCCGTGGCGCGATTTCGACAATGCAGACCGCCGGTGGCCAGGACGTGATCATCGTCGGCGCCGGTGGCGCCGGAGTCGGTTGGGTCGGCGCATTCGACGCCAACAACGGCGAGAACATCTGGCGGACCTACACCATTCCGGGGCCGGGCGAACCCAACTTCGGAACGTGGCCGGACGACAAGTACATGTACGGCGCGGCGATGCCCTGGGGCCCGAGCACCTTCGACCCGGAACTGAACATTGTCTACATGGGCACCGGCGAGCCGTCGCCGGTGTACGACCCCGAGTTCCGTCCCGGCGACAACCTCTACTCCGAGAGCACCCTTGCGCTCGATGCCGACACCGGCGAGATGTACTGGTTCTTCCAGGAAACGCCGAATGACGGTTGGGATTTTGACTCCACCGGGGTGCGGATGCTGTTCGACTTCGTGGACGCATCCGGCAACACGCACAAGGCCGCCACCAACTGGTCGCGCAACGGGTTTACCTACACCGTGGATCGCCAGACCGGCGAGTTCCTGCAGGCCGTTGCCCAGGTGGACAACATCAACTGGACCAAGGGCATCGACCCGAAGAGCGGCAAGCCGGTCGAGTACACGCCAGGCATGGTTCACACGAACTACAATGTTCCTGGTCCGCAACGGGGCCGTTCTGAAGAGGACGCTCCGTTGATGTGCGCGACATGGGGTGGGGCGCCCACCGGTATCTGGCCGCCGTCCTACGATGCGCAGCGCGGCCAGTCCTACAACACCAGAACTTCGGGATGCACCTATCAGACGATCCTGCGCATCACCGAAGAAGCGTTCGATCCGCTACGGCGCGAAGGATTGGGTGGCAGCACCCGCCAGGTGCAGGTCAACACGATGGCCAATGTCATCGCGATCGACATGCAGTCAGGCAAGGTCGCCAACACCTATACCCGCGATCTGGGTATTCCCGGCACCCGCCAGGCGGAAGTCGGCGCACTGGCGACCGGCGGCGGCGTCGTGTTCAGCGGCTTCGACGACGGCACCTTTGCCGCCTTCGACAGCGACACGCTGGCATTGCTGTGGGAGTTCAACACGGGCACCAGCATGAAGGGGGCCCCGATCAGCTATGCCATCGGCGGCAAGCAGTATGTCGCCGTCATCGCCGGTGGCGACAGCCCCAACGGAGCCAACGGTGGCGGCGTCGGTCAGTTGATTCTGCCGACCGCCGTGTTGCTGGTGTTTGCACTGTAGACGTTGCACCGGCTTGCGAAACGGGGGGAGCCCGAGTGGCTCCCCCTTTTTTTCACCCGCGCACGTCGTATGATGACGGTTGACGGACCGGCGCGCTAATTGCCATGCAACGCACCCTCGCGGCTATTCTGATCGTCCTTGCCTGCGGCGGCGTTGCTCGGGCGCAGAGCACGGTCAGAATCTTCGACATCGAGCCGGGATTGCCCGTGACCGGGTTACCGCTTGCCGATTTCGTCGATCCCGCTTGCGGCACCAACGGCGGGCCACCTTCCCTGCCGCTTGGCGGATTCGATCAGTTTGCGCAGTGTCCGGCGGAATCAGACACAGGCTTGCACGAGGTATGGTTCATCTACGACGATGAATGGGAATACATCGCCAGGGCGCAGCGCGATGAACTTGTCATCCGGCGGTATTCGGCGAACTCGTTCTTTGATCAGCCGATCATTACGTCGCTGTTGATCGGCGGCGACGGCATCGTGCAGGGATATCGCGTCGTCACCGACCCGCGGGCGCCGCCGGAGGTTCGGATCGAGGGCCATTTGCTGGCCGCGTATTTCAAGGGCATGTTCAACGACACGGAGTGGATCTGTATCGACCTGCCGCAAGACGTGCGCGAACAGCCGATTGATCGATTGTTCATCAAGCAGGCCTGCGAGATGCGGTCGGATTCGCGCATCGCCAGACTCGAGGTGCATCACCTGTACAAGCCGGGACAGGACCTTAGCCTCAATCCGCGCATGCTCGATGAAGCGGTGGGAGACTTCGAAAGCTGGACGCGGCTGGAAGTGTTCGCTGCCGAGGCCGTCAGGGATGCACCGTGTTGTCGGGCATCGTTGCGCCCGTGAGACGGGCATTGTGCAGATTGGTGGTAACCAGATTTGCGTCGGTCAGATCGGCGCCGGCGAGGTTCGACTCGGCCAGGTCGGTCAATGTAAAATTTGACTGGCGCAGCACCGCGCCGGCAAGGTCCGCGCGGCGCATGTCCGCCTCGGCGAAATAGGCGCCTTCCGCGACAATACTACGCATGTCGGCGCGGAACAGGGCCGTGAGTCTCAGGTCGGCCCTCGTCAGGTTCGCATTCGCCAGCCGCGCCTCGGTCAACCTCGCGCCTCCCAGGTCCGCGAACGCCAGCACCGCGCGTTCGAGGTTGGACCGGATCAGGCGCACGTTGCCCATCAACGCGCGGGCAAGATTCGCACCGGCAAGGTCCGCCGACGACGCGTCGGCGGCAAACAGCATTGCCCCGGTCAGATTGGCGTCGCGGAGATCGGCCTGCCGCAAATCGGCTCGATTGAGGTTGGCGTAGGTGAGATTGGCGCCGGAAAGGTTTGCGCCGCGCAGATCGGCGTTGTGCAACGTGGCCTCTTCGAGATTCGCACCCGACAGGTCGGCGCCGGACAGATCGCGACGCTTCAGGTTGGCGCCGGCGAGATCACAGCCTGGGCAATCGATGGTGTGGCCAGCAAGGAATGCCGCCTCGCGGTCCTGCGCCGGCGCGGCGCCCGCGCCCAAGGCGGTGGCCAGCAACAGACCGAGGCCGACAGCCGTACAACCGCGCCTCATCTGCGCTGTCCTCCCATTTGCATGTCGGCACTGTACGCCATGGCACGGCCGACGCCATAGCGCTGCCGGATACCCATCGACCGGACGGAGTGATACGGTGCGCGCCGAATCGGGAGGGTGATCTGAGCATTCTCGCAGAAGCGGCGCTTTCCGTCTGGGGCGCCGGGGCGGCGCTGCTGTTGGCGACGGCCGTGGCCGCCTGGTTCGCGTTGCCCAGGCCCATCGGCAGGGCCGGCGCACCGGTGTTGGCCGGCCTCGCAATCGCCGCGGCCGTGGTCGCCGTCGCCGTGGCTCCGTCGGATCCGCGTGCGGTTGTCGGTGCATCTGCGAACGAAACCGGCCGGCCATCGGCCGCGGCGGTGATGCTGGCGGAGGCCGAGCAGAAACTGAATCGCGGCGATGCCGACGGCGCCCGCGAAGGCCTCGCCCGCGCGCTTGATCAATTCCGCTCATCGGGTGACCTGTCGGGACAGGGACGGGCGGTCCTTGGCATGGGTCGCGTCGAACATCTGACCGGGCAGGCCGACGAGGCTCGTGCGCACTATGCGGCTGCGCTGGAGTTTTATCGGCAGGCCGGCAATCGCGCGGGCGAAGCCCGGACGCTGGTTGCGATCGGAGATCTCGCCGCCGATACGTTTCATTGGCAGGACGCGGTTCAGCACTTCGCCGAGGGTCGCCGGGTTTGGGCGCAGGTTTCCGGGCCCAAATCGGATACCCACGTGATGCTGATACTGGACACGGTCGCCGCGATGCCCGACGGCGAAGCGGAGGCATGGGCGGTGCTCGACCAGGCGGGGTTGATCTTCCAGAACATCGGCGACGATGCGGGGATCGCAGACGTTGCGATGCTGCGTGCGGACCTCCATGTCGCCGTCGGTGATCTTCACGCCGCCCTGTCCGCCTACGCGCTGGCCGCGTACCTGTATGGCGAATCGGGCGACCGCCCGCGCGAGGCCCGGGCGCTGGTCCGCGCCGCGGCGTACGACGTTCACGAAGGGCACAACGCCGAAGCGGCGATGCGTCTGGCGCGGGCGGACGCGATCCTGGCTGACCTTGGCGATCCGGCCTGGGAGGCGATGGCGGCGCAGGTCCATGGCGATCTCGCCCGTCTGCTGGGCGACATGCGCGCTGCCGCGGCGCGCTACGCCGCCGCCGCCGAACGGTTTCGCGCCATCGGCGATCCGGCGGAAGCCACGGCGCTGCTGAAGGTGGGACAGGTCCTGGCCTTCGCCGGGGAGATCGACGAGGCCGCCGGCGCGATCGATGCCGCAGCGCGAATCCAGTCCGAATCCGGTGACGAGGCGGGGCGGGCGGCGGCGCATCTCGTCCTGGGCCAGATTGCGGCGT
>JAQBXG010000100.1 GCA_027625125.1 Pseudomonadota bacterium | reverse complement strand
GAGCCACACCCCGGCGTGTTCGCCGACCTGTGCGAAATGCTCGACGCGGTCGAGGACGACGCCACGGACTGGATGTCGCGCTACGCACGGTGGGAACTGGCGCTGCTGTCGACGTTGGGGTTCGGGCTGGACCTCGCGGCGTTGCCCGGCGACGGGCCTTGGGCGGTGTCGGAACGAACCGGCGAAATCGTCGCACCGGAAGACGACCGCAACGCCCTGCCGTTGCCGGGGATTCTGACCGGCGTCGCCACCGTCGGCGACCACCGCCCCGACAGTCCGGCGGCGAGCGCCCTGGTGCTGGTCCAGGCCCTGCGGGTGACCGGCGCGTTCCTGCGCCGGGCGGTGGCGGACCCGCGGAATCTGCGCGCCCGGATACGACTGGTAGAGCGTGTGACGCGCCAGGCCGCAATATCTGGTATAAGCGGGCCATGAGCAAACCAGTCGCCCGGAACGCCGGCGGCGGCGTGATCCGCGAGGTTTCGCTGGAATCCGCCTTGGGCGAGCGTTACCTCGCCTATGCCCTGTCGACGATCACCGCCCGCTCGCTGCCGGATGCGCGCGACGGCCTGAAGCCGGTGCACCGCCGGCTGTTGTACGCGATGCGGCTGCTGCGGCTCGATCCGGCGTCGGGCTACAAGAAATGCGCCCGTGTCGTCGGCGACGTCATCGGCAAATTCCATCCCCACGGCGAACAAGCGGTCTACGATGCGATGGTGCGCCTGTCGCAGGAGTTCGCGGCGCGCTATCCGCTGGTCGACGGCCAGGGCAACTTTGGCAACATCGACGGCGATGGCGCTGCTGCGATGCGCTACACCGAGGCGCGGTTGACCCCGGTCGCCGAGGCGCTGCTGGACGGCATCGACGAAGACACGGTCGAGTTCCGCGCCACTTATGACGGCGAGGAGGACGAGCCGCTGGTGTTGCCGGCGGCGTTTCCGAATCTGCTGGCGAACGGCGCCAGCGGCATCGCCGTCGGCATGGCGACATCGATCCCGCCGCACAACGCCGGCGAACTGTGTGATGCGCTGTTGCATCTGATCAAGTCGCCGCGGGCGACGGCCGCGAAGATCGCCGACCTGGTGCCGGGGCCGGATTTCCCGACCGGCGGCGTGCTGGTCGAATCGCGCCAAAACATCGTCGCAGCCTACCGCAGCGGCCGCGGCAGTTTTCGCCTGCGGGCGCGGTGGGAGGTCGAGAAGCAGGGCCGCGGCCTTTGGGTCGCGGTAGTCACCGAAATGCCGTACCAAGTCGCGAAATCGCGCCTGGTGGAGCGGATCGCCGAGTTGATCGCGGCGAAAAAAGTGCCGTTGCTGGGCGACGTGCGCGACGAATCGGCCGAGGACGTGCGTCTGGTGCTGGAGCCGCGCAGCCGCACGGTGGAGCCGGAAGTCCTGATGGAATCGCTGTTCCGCGCCACCGATCTCGAGGTGCGGGTGCCACTCAATCTGAATGTCCTGGACGGCGGCCGCCTGCCGCGGGTGCTGGATCTGCGCGGGGCGTTGCAGGCGTTTCTGGACCACCGCCACGAAGTGCTGGTGCGGCGCACCCGCACGCGCCTCGCGCGGGCCGAGGCGCGCGTCGAGGTCCTCGAAGGCTACCTGCTTGTCTTCGGCAACCTCGACGAGGTGATCCGCATCCTGCGAACCGAGGACGAACCACGCGCGGTGCTGAAGAAGCGCTTCAAGCTTTCCGACGCCCAGACCGACGCAATCCTGGACCTGCGCCTGCGCCGCTTGCGCAGGCTGGAGGAGGAGGGCATTCGCGCCGAGCACGCAGACCTGACGGCCCTGTCCAAAAAGCTTCGGGCGCTGCAGCGGGACAAAGGCCAGCGGTGGCAAACGATCGCCACCGAGATTCGCGAGATCCGCGAGGCGTTCGGTGCAAAGACCGAACTGGGAGGGCGGCGGACGACGATTGCCGATCCCCCGGCCCTGGTCGAGGTGCCGACCGAGGCGATGATCGAACGCGAGCCGATCACCGTCGTCTGTTCCGAAAAGGGATGGATTCGGGCGATGAAGGGCCATGTCGAGGACACCGGCGACGTCCGCTACAAGGACGGCGACCGCGGCCGCTTCTGGCTGCATGCCCAAAGCACCGACCGCATCAGCATCTTTGTCACCAACGGCCGCTTTCATACGCTGGTTGCGAGCGCGCTGCCGCGCGGGCGGGGCATGGGCGAGCCGGTCAAGCTGATGGCGGATCTCTCCAACGGCGCCGAAATCGTCGATGTCCGCGTCCATCGCCCGGGCGCGGCGCTGCTGGTGGCGTCGTCGGACGGGCGCGGATTTGTGGTCGAAGACGACCAGACCGTCGCCCAGACCCGCCAGGGCCGCCAGGTTCTGAATCTGGCCGGTGGCGCTGAGGCCGCTGTGTGTGTTCCGGCCGACGGCGACACGGTCGCCGTCATCGGCGAGAACCGCAAGTTGCTGCTTTTCCCGTTGTCCGAATTGCCGACGATGGCGCGCGGCCGCGGCGTCCTGTTGCAGCGCTATCGCGACGGCGCGTTGGCCGACGCGCGGGTATTCCGCCGCAAGGATGGACTGTCGTGGCGCAGCGGCGAGCGCGTGCGAACCGAAACTGATCTCCGCGACTGGCTGGGAAAGCGCGCCCAGTCCGGACGCCTTCCGCCGCGCGGATTTCCGAAATCCGGCCGTTTCAGCTGAACCGATCCCGCATTCTCAAATCGAGGCAACCATCATGACCACTCCCACCGCAACCGCCCCGGCGACCCTGCTCGACGCCTACTGGCCGGCCCGCGACGGCGCTGCGTGGCGGCGCGCAGCGGTTCTCGCGCTGGCCGGCGTCGTATTCCTTGCGCTGTCGGCAAAGATCGCCATTCCGATGTGGCCGGTGCCGGTGTCGATGCAGACGTTCGCCGTGTTGATGCTCGGCGCGGCCTATGGCTGGCGTCTGGCCGGGGCGACGGTGGCGCTGTATCTGGCGGCGGGGATCGCCGGGCTTCCGGTGTTCGCGCAGGGCGCCGGTCCGGCGTACTTCGCCGGCACCACTGGCGGCTATCTGGTCGGCTTCCCTGCCGCGGCCATGCTGGTCGGCTGGCTGGCGGAACGGGGCTGGGATCGGCGGCCGCTGCAAACGGCGGCGGCGATGGTGTTGGGCAACCTCGTGATCTACGCCCTGGGCCTGGCCTGGCTGTACGTTCTTCTGGGTTCGATTCGCGGCGTCGAGGGTTGGGGACTGTCGAATACGGTTGCCGCGGGCTTGACGCCGTTCCTGCTCGGTGACGCCCTCAAGATCGCGTTGGCGTCGGCGCTGTTGCCGTTGGCCTGGCGACGGCGCTAACAGCGGCGGCGCCCAACAAAGATCGACGGCGCTAAAAGCGGCGGCGCCCAACAACGATCGACGGCGCTAAAAGCGGCGGCGCCCAACAAAGATCGACGCCGCTAACAGCGGCGGCGCCCAACAAAAAATCGACGCCGCTAAAAGCGGCGGCGCCAAACAAGACAAGTGACGCCGCAAGAAGCGTCGGCGCCAGAATAATGGACAAGCGAACGTGCTAGCGGGGCCGCGCTGCGGACCGTGTCGCGGCGCCGGTCGCGCAGCCGCTGATCGGTCCCGGCGCAATCTCGGACAGGTCGCGCCAGCCCTGCAGCGCCAGCAACAACCCCTCAAGGGGCTGGAATCGGGTCTTGTAGGACATTTTCGGACTCTCGGCGATCCAGTAGCCCAGATAGACGTAGGGCAGCCCGATCCTCTGCGCCTTGCGGATATGCCACAGCACGATCTGGGTGCCCAGGCTGCGATAGGCGGCTTCGGGGTCGAAGAAGCTGTAACAGAGCGAAAACCCGTCCGCCATGCGATCGGTCAGACAGGCGGCCCGCAGGGTTCCACCCTTGTCGCGGAATTCGATCAGCGCCGTCTCGACCGTCGTGTCCTCGACCATGTCCTGATAATCGCCGAAATCCATGTCGGCCATGCCGGACAGCGCGTGACGGTACCGCTGGTAATCGCGGAACAACAGGAATTGTTCGGGCGTGGCGAGCGGCGGCTGTTCCGTCACCACCAGGTCGTTGTTGCGCCGTTCGATGCGCCGCAGCGAGCGCGTCTCGATGAAATCGCCGGTCCGCACCCGCACCGGGATACAGCTTCGGCATCCCTCGCAGGCCGGTTTGTAGACGATGCTCTGGCTGCGGCGGAAGCCGGAGGCGGACAGCAGGTCGTGCAAGTGGCTGGCCTCGCCGCCGACCAGCGGCGTGAACAGCTTGCGCTCGGTGCGCTCGGGCAAGTACGGGCACGGCGCTTTCGGAGTCGCAAAGAACCGGTGAATCGTGCGGTCCGCGGCGGTCACTGTGTGCTGAGCGGAAAACTGTCCATGCCGGAAAAGCTAGTGCGATGCACCGCATCCGGCAAGCGCCGCCGTCACCGCAGATTCGGTGGCAACACCGGGGCCGTGCGTTGCAGCACGAACGAAATGCGCCGGTTCTCCGGCTCGAACGGATCCGGGGTCAGCGGCTCGGTATCCGCCTTGCCGACGACCTCGGAAATGCGGTCGATCGGAATGCCCGCCTCGGCCAATGCGCGCCGGCTGGCGTTCGCGCGGTCAGATGAAAGTTCCCAGTTGGTGTAACCGTTGCCGCCGTTGAACTGCGCAGCGTCGGTGTGGCCGGAAATCGAAATGTCATTGGGCAGCGTCGCCATTACCTTGGCGATCTGCTGGATCAGCTGGCGCGTGCGCGCCGGCATAGTCGCCGAGCCACTGGGGAACAAATATCCGCCCCGTTTGTCGACGAGTTGAATGCGCATTCCGTCTGGGGTCATGTCGATGACAATGTTTTCGCGCAGCGCCGCGATCTCGGGGTTCTGGTCCAGCGCCGCCTCAAGTTCCTGCTTGGCCTGGTCGAATGCGGCCTGTTCGCGCTCGGCCAACAGTTTTTCCAGCTCTGCGTCGCGGGTCTGGTTGGCCTCGTTTTGCGGCGGCGGCGGCGGCGGCTGGATATCGACGATCACCATCGGCGGCGCACCCTCGCCGACGCGTGCGCCGTCCGGCGCCATCGTGCGGCCGGCCAGAATGTCGCCGGCGCCGGAGCGGGCAGCCGACACCGACGTCGGCGCGAAGTAGTCGGCCAGGCCGGATTTCTGTTCGTCGGTGGTGACGTTCAACAGCCACAACAGCAAAAAGAACGCCATCATCGCCGTAACGAAGTCCGCGTAGGCGACCTTCCAGGCGCCGCCGTGATGGCCGCCGCCGCCCTTGGTGACGCGCTTGACGATGATCGGGGCTACGCCGTCGTCCATGGTCCGCTCCCTGGTTACGCTATGTTGCCTGCGGCGCTTCCTGCACCGCTTCCTCGAGTTCGGCGAAACTCGGACGCTCGTGGTGGTGCAGGATCTTGCGCGCGAATTCGATCGACACCGCGGGCGGGTAGCCGCTCATATGGGCCAGAAGCCCCGCCTTGATGCAGTGCAGGTACTTGATGTCTGCCTCGGCATATGCTTCCAGGCTCTTGCCGATCGGCCCGACCAGGCCATATGCCAGCAGCACGCCCAGAAACGTTCCGACCAGAGCGCCGCCGATCAAACCGCCCAGAACCTGGGGCGGTTCCGTGATGCTCGACATCGTTACGATCACGCCCAGCACCGCGGCGACGATGCCGAAGGCCGGCAGACCGTCGGACATCGCCGTGACTGCATGGTGGACATGCTCGGCCTCGGCGTGGATCGCTTCGATGTCGTGGTCGAGTAACGTCTCCATTTCATGGGGGTTGTCGGTGCCCATCGTCATCAGCCGCAGATAATCGGTCAAAAACTCCACCGCCGCGTGGTTCTTCATGAACTGCGGGTACGACGAAAACAGCGCGCTTTCCTCCGGCGTCTCGATGTGCGCTTCCAGCGCCAGCATGCCCTTGGACTTCGCCAGCCGGAAAATGCTGTACAGCATCACCAGCAGCTCCATGTAGCTCGCGCGGGAATGCGGCGCGCCCTTCAGAACCCGGCCCAGGTGCTTCAGGGTCGATTTCAGCACCGAGCCCGGATTGGCAATTATGAACGCCCCGGTGGCGGCGCCGAAAATGATCAGGACTTCGAGCGGCTGGTTGAGCACGGCGATATCGCCGTGGGGCATGTACCCGCCCAGAACGGACCCGATAACGACCCCAAGGCCGATGAGGAAGAACATCCGCGCCTATTCCGAACAGCAACCCTGGATCCACCGCCCCGGCTGCCCGCGCCACACTTGGCGCGGCGAAGAGGACCAGCGAACCCCGATATGAACCGCCTATATGCGTTGTGGCGGGG
>JAQBXG010000099.1 GCA_027625125.1 Pseudomonadota bacterium | reverse complement strand
GATTGCGGCGGGTGGCGGCATCGATCGCCATCGCCGACCCGGCGGCAATCCGCTCCGGCGGCGACAGGCTCGGAATGCGGCCCTTTTGGGTGCGGTCCACATAGTCGACCAGCGCCCCGGCCGCCGCCAGCTCACAGCGCGCGAAGGCGCCGAACGCGTCGGTGGTCGAAACCGCGAACGCGCGCCTGAGCGCCCGTTCGCCGGCGGCGCTGTCGAATGGCCCCGGCGGCAGCACGGTCAGCGCCGATTTCCAGTCCGCCAGACACTCGAACAATTCGGCGCGCTGGACGATGGTTTCCGGCGCCAGCACCTCGCCCGGGCGGAGCCGCGCCAACTCGGCCCCCAGTTGGCGCTTGCTGACGGTCTGGACCGCGAACGCTCCGGTCGACAACTCCAGCCACGCCAGCGCCAGCTCGCCCCCCGCCTCGGCGAGCGCCGCCAGCCAGTTGCTGGCGCGCGCGTCCAGCAGCGTGTCCTCGGTCAGCGTGCCGGGGGTCACCAACCGCACGACCTCGCGCTTGACCACCGCCCTGGCGCCGCGCTTTTTCGCCTCGGCCGGGTCCTCGACCTGCTCGCAGATCGCCACCTTGAAGCCCTTGCGGATCAGCCGCTCGAGGTACTGCTCGCAGGCATGGACTGGCACCCCGCACATCGGGATGTCCTCGCCCTGGTGGCGGCCGCGCTTCGTCAGCACGATATCGATCGCCGCCGCGGCCTTGGCCGCGTCGTCGAAGAACAACTCGTAGAAGTCGCCCATGCGATAGAACAACAGGACCCCGGGGTGTTCGGCCTTGATCGCCAGATACTGGGTCAGCATCGGCGAGATTCCGGACCCGGCCTCGCCGCTCATGCTTGCCCGTTTGCCCAAGACAATGGCATTTTTGCCTTGCCATTGACGGCATTTTTGCCAATATCCACGCCATGAAAAGCGCGGAATTCCTGAAGAAAATTGTCGCCGCCGGCGCGGCGGCCAAAATCCCGGTCCGGGTCGAGTCCCACCGTGGGTCCGGCGATCACCGGACGCTGTATTGCGGCGATCGGTTTACCATTCTGAAGGCCCCGGACGATGAAATCGGCCCAGGCCTGCTGCAGCGGATGATGGCCGACCTGGGCTTGGTGCGGCGCGAGCGGCGCTGACCCGCCATGGCCGACCGCTTCGCCTATCCGGTTTCGATTGCCCGCGACGGCGGCCGGGTGCTGCTGGCGTTTCCCGACCTTGCCGGTACGGCCACCGATGCCGCCACGAAGCCCGCGGCGCTGGCCGCCGCGGTGGATTGCCTGGACGAGGCGCTGGCGATGCGGATCGCCGACGGCCTGCCGATCCCGATGCCGTCGGCCGGGCGGGTGCGGGTCCGGCCGACCGTGCTGGTGGCCGCCAAGGCGGCGCTGGTGGTCGCGTTCCGCGAATCCGGGCTGAGCCGGGCCGCGTTTGCCCGCAAGGTCGGCGGCGACGCCAAGGAGGCGTGGCGCATGCTGCACCCGAAGCACGCGACAAAGATCCAGCGCACCGAGGCGGCGCTGCGGGCTTTGGGCCGGGTGCTGGTGATCGACGTTCGCGGCTGAGCCGTGCATGGCGGGACCCCTCGTCGCGTTCGTCGGCCGGGCGCGCGATCGCATCGCCGGAACGTAGCAGCGGCGGCGGCGGCGTCCAACGACCGCGCGCCGGACATCATGCGGGGACTCCGGGAGCCTGCCTAAGCCCCTTTACTCAAAGCGGTTTTTGCCGCACCTTGGGCAAAAGCTCCCTCGGACCGGCCAAGGGCCCATGGCCAAGGACAGAGACTCGCGTCAGACCGACGAGGACGCCCTTCGCTATCATTTCGAGGGCCGCCCCGGAAAGATCGCCATCGCGCCGACAAAGCCGCTGACGACCCAGCGGGATTTGTCGCTGGCGTATTCGCCGGGCGTGGCCGCGCCGTGCCTCGCGATCGCCGCATATCCCGACCACGCCTACGACTACACGTCCAAGGGCAACCTGGTCGCCATCATCTCGAACGGCACTGCCGTGCTGGGTCTGGGGGCGCTGGGGGCGCTGGCGTCGAAGCCGGTGATGGAAGGCAAGGCGGTGCTGTTCAAGCGCTTCGCCGACATCGACGCGATCGATCTGGAACTCGATACCACCGACGCCGACGTATTCATTAACGCGGTCGCGCCGTTGGCGCCGACGTTCGGCGGCATCAACCTCGAAGACATCAAGGCGCCCGAGTGCTTCATCATCGAGCAACGCCTGCGCGAGTTGATGCCGATCCCGGTGTTCCACGACGACCAGCACGGCACCGCGATCATCACCACCGCCGCGCTGATCAATGCGCTGGATTTGACCGGCCGCAAGGTCGAGGACATCCGCGTCGTGATGAACGGCGCCGGTGCGGCGGGCATCGCCTGTCTGGAGCTGATCAAGGCGATGGGGCTGCCCCACGACCAGGCGCTGCTGCTGGATTCAAAAGGCGTTGTTTATCAAGGCCGCGAAGACAGCATGAACCAGTGGAAGTCAGCCCACGCGGTCGATACCAAATTGCGGACGCTGGAGGACGCGATGAAGGGGGCCGACGTATTCATAGGCCTCAGCAAAAAGGGTCTGGTGACCCAGGAGATGGTCCGGTCGATGGCCGACCGGCCGATCGTGTTCGCGATGGCGAACCCGGACCCCGAAATCACCCCGGAGGAAGCCAAGGCGGTGCGCCCGGACGTCATCATGGCCACCGGGCGTTCGGACTATCCGAACCAGGTCAACAACGTGCTGGGCTTTCCGTACATCTTTCGCGGCGCGCTGGACGTTCGCGCCCGCACGATCAACGAGGAAATGAAGATCGCCGCGGCCAACGCGCTGGCCGCGCTGGCGCGCGAGGACGTGCCCGATGAGGTCGCCGCCGCCTATTCCGGCAAACGCCCGCAGTACGGTCCGGAATACCTGATCCCGGTGCCGTTCGATCCGCGGCTGATTTCGCGCATTCCGATGGCGGTGGCCCAGGCGGCGATGGATTCCGGCGTCGCCGGGCGTCCGATTGTCGACATGAACGCATACCGCGCCGAGTTGCGCGCGCGCCTGGACCCGGTCGCCGGGCCGCTGCATCTGGTGCTGGAACAGGTGCGCTCGAACCCGCAACGGGTCGTGTTCGCCGAGGGCGAAGAGGAGCAGATCGTCCGCGCGGCGGCGGCGTTCCGCGACCAGGAGTTCGGCCTGCCGATCCTGATCGGCCGCAAGGACCGGGTCGAAAAGATCGCCGCCGATTGCGGACTGGACGGACTGGCCGGAATCGAGATCGTCGATTCGACCCAGGACGCGATGAACAAGGACTACATCGACTATCTGTATGGCCGTTTGCAGCGCTCCGGCGTGCTGTACCGCGATGCGGCGCGAATGGTGCGCATGTATCGCACGGTGTACGCGGGATGCATGCTGGCCCACGGCGATGCGGACGCCATCGTCACCGGACTGACGCGAACTTCGTCGGAAGTATTGGCCGACCTGCGCGCGGTGCTGGACCCGGTGCCGGGCCACGAACCGTTCGGCATGATGGTCGTCGTCACCCGTGGTCGCACCGTGTTCATCGCCGATACAACGGTCAACATCGCCCCCAATCCGTCGGAGCTGGCGGACGTGTCCGTGCAAAGCGCGGCGGCGGCGCGGCGGCTGGGCCACGAGCCGCGCGTGGCGCTGTTGTCGTTTTCGACCTTCGGCAATCCGAAGAACGAACGCTCCAACGCTGTGCGCGAGGCGGTGCGGATTTTGGACCAGCGCACGGTTGACTTTGAATACGACGGCGAGATGGCCGCCGACGTGGCATTGAACCCGTCGCTGATGGAGCTCTATCCGTTCTGCCGTCTGTCGGGTCCGGCCAACGTGCTGGTGATGCCGGGCATCAATTCGGCCAACATCTCGTCGAAGGTGTTGCAGGAACTGGGCGGCGGCACCGTCATCGGCCCGTTGCTGATCGGCATGGAAAAACCGGCGCAGATCATCCCGATGGGATCGACCGTGTCGGCCATCGTCAACCTGGCCGCGCTGGCAGCCCACGGCGCGATGCAGCGCGAGGCGCCGCCGGCCCCGACAGTGCTACGAAGCGCCTGACCCGGCGCTTGCCGCCAGTGCGGCGCGATACGCCGCCGCCACGTCGGGTCCGAACGCGACAAACGTGACCTCGGCGATTTCGGGATGGGCGGCGAGGCCGTCGGCCACCGCCGCGACGGCGACCCGAGCGGCCTCGGCGACGGGATAGCCATAGGCCCCGGTCGAAATCGACGGGAAAGCGATCGTGCTGAGGCCGTATTCGGCGGCCACGTCCAGCGACCGCCGGTAGCAGCGCGCAAGCAACGCCGCCTCGCCGCCGTCGCCGCCGCGCCAGATCGGCCCGACCGTGTGGATCACATGGCGGGCGCGCAGGCGGTGGCCGCCGGTGATCTTCGCGTCGCCGGTGTCGCAGCCGCCGAGCGCGCGGCATTCGGCGAACAAGCCGGGACCGGCGGCGCGGTGAATGGCGCCGTCGACACCGCCGCCGCCCAACAGCGTGTTGTTCGCGGCGTTGACGATCGCATCCGTGTCGAACGTGGTGATGTCGCCTTCGGCGACCGTGATGCGCGCTGCCATGCCAGCGACCTTGACCCCGTCGCGGGCGCGCCGCAAGTATGCGCCGATGACCGACCGCGCCGCCGACATTCTTGCCGCGTGCCTGACCGACGCCGAATTCCCGGTACTGCCGGGTTTCCGCCGCGGCAAGGTGCGCGATTCCTATGACCTGCCGGACGGGCGGACGATCATGATCGCCACCGACCGCCAGTCGGCGTTCGACAAGGTGCTGGCTGCGGTGCCGTGGAAGGGCCAGGTGCTGACCCAGACGGCGATGTTCTGGTTCGACGCGACCCGCGACCTGTGCCCGAACTGTGTGCTGGATACGCCGGACCCGAACGTGACCGTTGTCGAACGGCTGGACATGCTGCCGGTGGAAATGGTCGTCCGCGATTATCTGACCGGCTCGACCGACACCAGCATATGGCCCAAGTACAAACGCGGCGAACGCGATATGTACGGGGTGACGTTTCCCGACGGCCTGGTGAAGAACCAGAAGCTGCCGCAAACGATCCTGACCCCGACGACAAAGGCCGCGACGCCGGGCGGACACGACGCGCCGATCACGCCGGCGGAAATCGTCGCACAGGGATTGCTGCCGCAAGACATCTGGGACGAGCTGGCCGAAAAGAGCCTGGCGGTGTTCGCGCGCGGGCGCGAAATCGCCGCCGCCAACGGGCTCGTGCTGGTGGATACCAAGTACGAGTTCGGCGTCGATACATCGGGCACGATCAAGATCGCCGACGAGGTGCATACGCCGGATTCCAGCCGCTATTGGATCGCCGACACCTACGCGGCGCGCATGAAAGCCGGCGACGAGCCGGAAAGCCTCGACAAGGAGTTCCTGCGCCTTTGGGTCACCGCGCGCTGTGATCCGTACAACGAGCCGATTCCGGAGATTCCCGCCGACACGCTGCTCGAGTTCGGAGAAAAGTACATCCGCCTGTACGAACGGGTGACCGGCCAGCGCTTCGCACGCGCCGCCGCCGGCACCCCTGTGCGCGACCGCATCGAGGCCAATCTGCGCCGCGCATTCCCGGAATATTTTTGATCCGATGAGCGAAAGCGCCGGACCCTTGGGCGGGGAATCCGCGACCGCTGCGCCGGCGGCCGCGACAGTGCCGGGCCGGGTCTGCGGCGACTGCACGCTGTGCTGCAAGCTGTTGCCGGTCGCGGCGCTGGACAAGCCGCGGTTCGAGTGGTGCCGCCACTGCGACAAGGGCCGCGGATGCGGCATCTATGACGACCGGCCGGACGCCTGCCGCACATTTGCGTGCAGCTATCTGGTCAGCCCCGGACTGGGCGACGAATGGCGGCCGTCGGTGGCGCGGTTTTTCCTGACGTTCGAGGAGGAGGCGAACCGGTTGGGGGTGCATGTGGACCCCGGCCGCAAGGATGCCTGGCGCGCCGAGCCGTATTTCACGCAAATCCGCCGCTGGGCCGCGACCGCCGCGGCGGCGGGCGAAGGCCAGGTCGTTGTCTGGGAGGGCCCGGTGGCGATTGTCATCCTGCCGGGGATCGAAAAAAAACTGGGCCGGGTGCCCGCCGGGCACGTCATCGTGACGGCGCGTCGGCGCGGCCCGCTCGGCATCGAATACAACGCCATCGCCATCCCCCCCGACGATCCACGCCTGAAACGGAACAAACCGGCGGACTGAGACGATGATCCTGCGCAACCGGATCCTTGTGGCGGGGG
>JAQBXG010000098.1 GCA_027625125.1 Pseudomonadota bacterium | reverse complement strand
CACCGCGCCCTGCACCTGCCCGGCCAGAGCCCGCCCGAATTGCGCCTCGGCGACCGACAGATGGTCGGACACCAATACCCGCATCGGGATCGCGGCGCCGGCAACGATCGCGGCGCTGAACCCGGCCGGGAACACGATTACAGCGCTGACCTCGCCGCGGTCCAGCGCCGCCCGCGCCGCGTCCTCGGTCGGCATCGCCCGCACCGGCGACGGCAATCGCTGCGCCAAACCGGTGGCGAACTGTGCGCCGAACGCCACCGGCGGCCGTTGCGGCAGCGTCGCGCCCGCATCCAGATCGACGACGGCGACGGTCATGTGCCGCACTGCCGCCTGTGGATCGACGACCGAACTCAGGGTAAAGAATCCGAACAGCAGCACGACGGCGGCCGGCACCACCAGCGCGGCGCGCACCTGCGGCTGGCCGCGCAACACTTCGATCGGACTCATCTGCGACTCCAGTGGCGGCGGCGTGAACCGCCGGAACCAGGGTTGCGGCGCGACGGCGGCGGCATTGTATGCTGCCCGGCCCCCGACCAATACGCGGAAGCGCGATGCACACGAAATCGTTTGTGGTCCTGGCGGCGATCTTGGCCGCCGCGCTGACGTTGGCGGCATGCGCCGCAGCGCCCGCAAATGCCCAGGAGGTTCCCACGCCGCCCTGCGGCGATGCGACGGTGACCTACGCTCCGGTCGGCGAACCACCCCGGGTGCAGATCTGGACCGGCGCCGCCGACATGGACGACTGGGCGCCGCCGGCCTGCACCGGCTGGTCTGCCCAACGGCTGCTGGTGGCGGTCGAAACGGCGGGCCGCTTTGAACATGACGGCGATGCTGATGAATTGCTCGCGCGCTTCGCGGCGATCTCCCGCTACCCCGAAATCCTGTACTGGTCGCACACGCGCGACACCTGGCGGCTGTTGATTCCAGAGGCGTACGCGCTCGCGTCCGCCGACCCCGAAGCTCGCCGCGACGATTTCGCGCTGGCCGAGCTTGGCGCCGGCGCCGACGTCTTCTATCGCCAACGGGAAAACACCCCGGCTGGCGACGTCGTCTATCGGCTGCGGGTGCGCGAACGCACGCCGGACCGCCTCGTCATCAATCTCGCAAACGCAAACACGGTGCGCCAGCGCGGTTTCAAGTTGTTCGACCCCGGCGAGTACCAGTTCATGTATGTGGTGGCGCGCGAGCGGGACAGCACATGGACCTATTACGGACTGATGCGCAGCGCCGTACCGTCGAATCCGTTGATCGGTCTGGTCTGGGCGATCCTCGACGACGGCGGTCCGTCCTATATCAACCGCACTGTGGCGCAATTCCGCTTCGTCGCCGGTATCGCCACCGACACCGAGCCGCCCGCCGCCCCCTGAGGGCCGGTTGCGCGCAACCTGCCGCCGCCGTACCGTTCCCACGCATGACCGACGCCACTGCCCCGACGGTGCGATTTCTGCGCCTGCCCGTGTCGCTGGTGCTGGTCGGTGGACTGTCGTCGTTGATGTTGATCGCGGTCAGCGCCGTCCTCGCCCTCAGCTTCTTCTCGGCCCGCGCCAACACACTCGATCTGCTGCGCGACCGCGCCGATATCGGCCTCGAACTTCTTGAAACACGAGTGCGCGGCCAACTGGACCCGGTCGCTGAAATCGGCACCGGCCTCGCCGGCATGTTCTTCGGCGGCCTGCTGGCGCCCGACGACGAGCACGCCATTGTCGCCGCGTTCCAGGGGGCGCTGGCCGCCGCGCCCCAGGTCACCGCGATCTTCTTTATCGACGGCGGCATGCGGGCGGTGCAGGTCAGCCGCGGCGCCGACCCGCTGATGGAGGTGGTCGACCAGGGCATCGCCATCGCCGGCATGGGCGGCATGACCGACACCCAGGACGGGTTCATGGCGATGCTCGCCGGCGCCGCCGACATGGAAGGCTACGCGTGGCTGCCGCCGCTGTGGGTCCAGAACATGAAGCAGCCGGTGCTCAATCTGGAAGTGCCGGTGCAGATCGGCGGCGAATTCGCCGGGGTCATCTTCGCGGTCGTCGAGCTCGGCAGCATCGTCGCGTTTCTCGAAGACCTGCGCCGCACCGAATCCGCCGATGCGTTCATCCTGTATGGCCGCGAGCGGTTGCTGGCGCATCCGCGCCTGTTCGACACGATGCTCGACGGCGTCGGGGCCGAAGTACCGCTGATCGCGGCAGCGACGTTCGATGATCCCGCCCTCGCCGGCCTGGGCGCGGCGATGCCGTCGACGATCGATCCGGCCGAGGGCGAAGACCGCATGTTCACCAGCATGGATGTCGGCGACAAGATCGTGACGTTGCGTGAAATTGGCGGCTACGGCGACGAGCCGTGGCAGATCGGCCTGACCTTCGACGCCGCCGAGGTCAACCGGCCGCTGGTGGAACTGCGCCGCACGGCGTTGCTGGGCCTGTTGATCCTCGCGATCTCTGTCGCACTGGCGTTGTGGATGGGGCGCGTTTTCTCGCGCCGCATCGCCTCGATGTGCGATATCGCCGACCGCCTGGCGCGCATGGATGTCGCCACCTGTGGCGTACAGCCCCGCAGCCGGTTGCTGGAGTTCGACGAAGCCTCCCGCGCCTTCAACGCGATGACCCGCGGCCTGCGCTGGTTCGAAACCTACGTGCCGAAATCGCTGGTGCTGCGGCTGATGAGCCAGGCCGACCTGGCGACATCGCAGGAGCGGGTCCTGACGGTGATGTTCACCGACATCCGCGGATTTTCATCGATGTCCGAACGCATGACCGCGACCGAGGTCGCGGACCTTCTGAACCAGCACTTCGAAATCCTGTCGTCGTGCATCGAGGCCGAGGACGGGACCGTGGACAAGTTCATCGGCGATTCGGTGATGGCGTTCTGGGGCGCGCCGGAGCACCAGCCGGACCATGCCGCCCGCGCCCTGCGCGCGGCGGATTGCATCCGGCGGCGGGTCGAGGCCGAAAACGAACGCCGCCGCGCCGACGGCAAGGATCCGATTTTCATCCGCGTCGGCCTGCATTCCGGCGCGGTCGTCGTCGGCAACATCGGCTCCCAAAGCCGCGTCAACTACACCGTCGTCGGAGACACGGTAAACGCGGCCTCGCGGCTCGAATCCCTGGCGAAGGAAATCGGCGCCGGCGCCATCGCCGAAACCGACGAATGCGTCGTGCTGTTCTCCGAAGAAACCGGCCACGATCTCGGCGGCGGTTTCGACTCCCGTTCGCTCGGCAGCCACACCCTGCGCGGCCGCGCAGCGCCGGTGGAGGTCTTTCAGTTGCTGTCCGCGCCCGCCTGACCGACCGCCTGGCCGCGCGCCAGCCGGTGGGTCGCGACCGTCGATGCGACGGCGGCGGCGGCGAACAGCAAGATCCCCGCATGGAGATCGGCGCTGGACAGCAGCCGCCCGTCGGCCACCAGCACCGTCAGCGCGACGATGAACACGTCCAGCATCGACCACCGCGACACCGCCGCCATCGTCCGCACCAGCCCCGCCAGGCGTTCGGATTGCCGACCGCCCGTCGACCACGCCAGCAAACCGGTGGCGATCTTGATGGCCGGAAACAGTACCGAAAACGCGAACAGCAGCCCGAACAGCAACACATCGCCCCGCATCCAGAACGCAAGGATGCCATCCAGCAATGAATAGGTATCCGCGAAAAACGCCAGACGCCGGATCGACACCGCCGGCATCACCAGGCCCGCGACCAGCAGCGGCGCCGCCAGCATCAGCAATGCCCCGGCGAGCGGATCGCGGCCCCCTGCCGAGCCGATGTTCACGACGCAGCCGGGCTCGCAAACGCAATGGGCGGGGTTGCCCCCGCCCATTCCGCCGCTGCTGTCGGGATGGCTACATGCCGCCCCACGGGAACCAGCCGAGTACCGCGCCCATCACCACCATCACCAGCAACTGGTGGCCCAGCGTGATTGCGATCGCGTTGTAGCCGCGGCCCTCGAACAAGAACGTCATCGTCACCACCGGCAGCGTCACCCCCAGCCACAACAGAAAGCCGACCGTCGCGCCGCCGACCAGCGTCGTCTGTCCGGCCCAGCTGATCGCCGCCCCCAGCAGCGACGCCAGCAGCAGCGTGACGATGATGGTCACGACCCACAGCATCACGCCAACGTTGGCATTCAGCTGTTCCTCGGTCCGCCCGGTCGAAGCCATCCAGGTCTTTCCGACAACGGCAGGGTGGTAATAGATCGCGCCGATGATCATGCCGACGACGGTCGCCGCCAGCATCGCCAGATAATTCACGTCCCACGGTACGCTTCCGACCATTTGCTCCCCCAGAGTTCGTTCGGATGCACCAGTCCAACATATCGTGCCACGATCCGGCTAGACCACAAGGTCTTGTATCACCCATCACGCTTTCGTGACTCCGGCCCGGGGACCGGCGGCCTCGGCACGGTCCGCGCCAGGGCAAGGGGATTGGTGGGCCCGGGAGGACTCGAACCTCCAACCAGACCGTTATGAGCGGCCGGCTCTGACCAATTGAGCTACGGGCCCGGCGGGCGTGCGACAACGCTGGCACGCGGCGCGGACGCACCTTATTCTGTGCCGCCGTTCGCTGGAAGGGATCACCGTGAAGCCGGGTCGGGTTGGCTGGATCGCCGTCGTCGTGGTCGCCGTCGCCGTTGCGGCCTGGTTCTGGCCGGGCGCCACCTCGCGCACGCGCATCGTCGAGGGCCCGGCCTGGGTGCCGGTCGCCGGCGTGCTGATGGTCGAGGACGTCTGGATTCCGCTGCACGGCCTGCGCCCGCCGCGCGAGGATCCCAACTGCTCCGACCACGGCGTCATCGTCCAGTGCCCGCTGATCTCGACCGCGGTGCTGGCCGGGCTGGTGATGGCGAAGACGATCCGCTGCGAATTGCACCGGTTCGACGGCGACGACCGCAACTGGGGCGTCTGCGGCGCGGTCGATGCGAACGGCGAATGGCTCGATGGCCCCGACGGCATCAATCGCCAGATGGTCCGCTCCGGCTGGGCCGTGGCCTGGGACCACTACACCCGCGACTATGTCGCCGACGGCAAGGCGGCGCGGGAGGCGAACCTGGGCGTCTGGAGGTCGCTGTTCATCGAGGACCCGGCGCGCACCGGCACCCTCGGCACCGTCAACGAAACCCCCGACGCCGCGACGGTCGAGGTGCAGGAAACCCGTGTGCGCATGTACGGCATCGACGCCCCGGAATTGGCCCAGACTTGCACGATGAACGGCGTCTCCTATCCCTGCGGCCTGCTCGCCAGCGCCCATCTGAACGCGCTGATCACCGCCCACAGCATCATCTGTCATGTCGATCTGCTGGACGACGGGCGCAGCTGGGGCCGCTGCGGCCAATCGAACCAGACCGGCGGAGACTTTCTGGCCGGCGCACCGACGCTGAACGAAGCGATGGTGCTGAGCGGATGGGCGGTGGCCAATCGCGACCAGTCCCGGGCCTACATCGACGCCGAAGACGAGGCGCGGCGAGAAAAGCGCGGCATGTGGGCCGGGGAGTTCGTGCGCCCCGCCGACTGGCGCGACGGCGTGCGATGACCGCCGCGCAACAGTACCGCGCGATATTCGTCGCCGCGCCGTTGGCCGCGCTGGCCCTCGCGATCGCGCTGTTGGCCGCCCCTGCCGCCCAGGCCCAGGAGCAGATCCTCGGCGACCTCCGCGTCCGCGCGCCGGGCGTCGTGCAAGTCGGCGGCTACTGGATTCATCTGCTCGGCGTCCGCGGGCCGGGCGCGCACGGCGCGACCCAGTTCCGCCAGGAAGGCCATGCCGAGGATGTCTGCACCACCGGCGGCGTGCCGTACCAGTGCGGCCTGATTTCCCAGGGAACGCTGGCGCGCCTCTCGTCGGGCCAGTACTACACCTGCGAACTTCGGCAATTCCCCGGCGACCCGCGCCACTGGGGCGTCTGCCGGCCGTACAGCTCGGTCGACCGCGCGCCGGTCGAGGGCGCGATCAGCCTGAACCGCGCCTGGGTCCGGTCGGGATGGGCGATGGCCGACACGACCTACACCGACGAATTCGCCGCCGACGAAGCCGAGGCGCGGGCCGCGGGCCTGGGCCTGTGGGCCGGCGACCCGCCGGTGCTGCCCGGCGGCCTCGACGGCCCGGTATCGGGTCCGGCTACCGTCGCCGACGGCAACACGCTCCGGGTCGCCGGGGCCGAGGTGCGCCTGTACGGCATCGACGCGCCGGAGCTGTTCCAGGACTGCCGCTTCGAGGCCGGCGGCGGCCGCTGGAGCTATAGTTGCGGCATGCAGGCGCGGGCGGCGCTGATCCGCATGACGATGGGGGCGAACGTCTACTGCGCGCCCGAGCCGGGGGACGGCGACAACCGGTCGTATGGC
>JAQBXG010000097.1 GCA_027625125.1 Pseudomonadota bacterium | reverse complement strand
CGACCTGCCGCAATACCGCGAGGCAACCGACGGGATCGACCTGCCCGCCCCTGTTATCGGCGGCAAAAGCCGTCAGGAATCCGCCCGAAAAGGGCTCGAAGCCCTCGCCGCGCATCCGCCCGCGTTCGTCCTGATCCACGACGCTGCCCGGCCTTTCGTCGACAGCGCAACCATCGACCGGGTGCTGGCAGCGCTGCGGGAAGCCGATGCCGTCCTTCCCGCCATGCCGGTCGCGGATACGCTGAAACGCGGGACCGGTTCGCCCCCTGTCGTCGGAGAGACCCTGGACCGGCGCGATCTGTGGCGCGCCCAGACGCCCCAGGGGTTCGCTTTCGCCGCGATCCTCGCCGCCCATCGCACCGCAGGCGGCGTTTCCTATACCGACGATACCGCGGTCGCCGAAGCCGCCGGCATGAGCGTTGCGCTGGTCGCCGGAAACGAGGACAACTTCAAGATCACAACACCCGACGATCTCAGGCGGGCCGAACGGATTGCAGGGGCAATGAGCGGCGATATTCGGATCGGAAACGGCTATGACGTGCACGCTTTCGGCGACGGCGACCGGGTGGTGCTGTGCGGCGTTGAAATCGCCCACGACCGCGGTCTCACAGGTCATTCGGATGCCGACGTCGCCCTGCACGCGGTAACAGACGCGCTTCTCGGCGCGCTCGCGGACGGCGACATCGGCGCGCATTTCCCCCCGTCGGACCCGCAATGGAAAGGCGCCGACTCCCGCGTTTTCCTGGCCCACGCGGCCGGGCTCGTATCGGAACGCGGCGGGACGATCTCCAACGTCGATCTGACCATCATCTGCGAAGCGCCCAAAATCGCTCCCCACCGGGACGCGATGCGCGCGTCGATCGCCGGGATTCTCGGCATCGATATCGGCCGGGTCGGCGTCAAGGCAACGACCACCGAAGGCCTCGGGTTTACCGGCCGGCGCGAAGGCATCGCCGCCCAGGCGAGCGCCGTCGTCCGGCTTCCGTGAGCGCATCGATGGACGCCGAACTCTACGCACGGGCCGCCGAAGTCCTCGAGGCCTGCCGCCGCGCCGGCGTAATGATCGCGACCGTCGAATCCTGCACGGGCGGTCTGGTCGCGGCGACCCTGACCGAGGTCGCCGGCTCGTCCGATGTCGTGGACCGCGGTTTCGTCACCTATACAAACGAAGCCAAGAACGAGCTGGTCGGCGTACCGCTGGCGCTGTTTCCGGCTGTTGGCGCGGTCAGCGAGGAAGTCGCGCGCGCGATGGCCGCCGGCGGGCTCGCCCATTCCCGTGCCGATATCGCGGTCGGGATCACCGGCGTCGCCGGTCCCGGCCAGAGCGAGAACAAGCCGGCCGGCCTCGTTCATATCGCAGCCGCGCGGCGCGGCGGCCAGACGTTCCACGAACGCTGCCGGTTCGACGGCGACCGCTCGGCGGTCCGCCGGGCGTCCGTCCTCAAGGCGTTCGAGATGATTCAAAGCCTTGCCCGCCCTGTACGGAAACATTCGACGGCTCTTCCCGACCGGGTCGCCGGGATCGATTTTTCCGGCGCACGCGACGCGGGCAAATTTATCTGGATCGCCGAGGGCACCCGAACCGCCGCCGGCGTCCGCATCGATCGGCTCACCCGCGCGGATGCGCTCCCGGGCGGCGGCATTGCGAAAGAAGAAGCGCTGCCGGCGCTGGTCGAACATGTCGCCGGGCTCGGCGACTGCATCGTCGGTTTCGATTTTCCCTTCAGCCTCCCGCGCACCCTCATCCGCCAGCGCAGCTGGACGGCGTTCGTGCGCGCCTTCGCGGCCGCGCATCCCGACGCGGACAGCTTCCGCGACGCCGCGCGGGCCGTCACCGGCGGGAAAGAGCTAAAGCGGCGCACCGACACCGATGCGAAGGCGCCCTGGTGCGCTTATAATCTCAAGCTCTACCGCCAGACATGGGCCGGTATTTCGCAGGTCCTGCAGCCACTGGTCGCCGCCAACCGCGCGCGGGTGGTCCCCATGCAGAAAACGGTGCCCGGCAAACCCGTGATCGCGGAAATCTGCCCGGCGTCGCTGCTCAAGCGCGAAGAGCTGTACAAGCCCTACAAGGGACGCGGCGATGCGCTCCGTAAGGCGCGGGCGCGGATACTGAATGAGCTTGCCCGGCGGCGCATCGTCGCCCCGATCCGCGGACGGCTGCGGGAGACCATTCTCGACAACGCGGGCGGCGATGCGCTCGATGCCGTCCTCGCCGCCGCCGGGGCCGCGCGGGTGGACAATCCCCTGCCCCGCGACGCCACCGACCGCATCGAGGCGCGCATTTACTTCTGAGCGTACCGCTCGGTTATTTCTAGGCGTACCGCTCCGCCGCCCGGCGCTCGAAGGCACGGACCATCCGCCGTACCGCTTCGTGGAACAACGGCTCCATAACCTTCCGCAGCAGTCGCGACCGGAACTCGAAATCAATGAAAAAGTCGATCTCGCAGCCGCCGTCTGCCGGAAGGAACCGCCACCGGTTCGTCAGGTATTTGAACGGCCCATCCAGATAGGCGACGTCGATCTGCGTCTTCGGCGTGAGAACGACTTTCGACGTGAATTTCTCGCGCAGCATCCGGAAACCCACGACCATGTCGGCGCGGATTTCATTGTCGCGCTTGTCGGTCACCCTGAGCGCTATGCACCAGGGCAGGAAATTGGGGTAATCCTCGACATCGGCGACGAGGTCGAAAACCTGTTCCGGGCTGTAGGGCAGTAGGCGTCTTTCGGTATGGGTCGGCATCAGCCGGTCGCGAGCTTTGCCTCGCGCGCGGCCCGCATTTCGGCGAAATCGCTGTCCGCGTGATAGGACGACCGCGTCAGCGGCGACGATGACACCATCAGAAACCCCTTGCCGTAGGCCGATTTTTTGTAGGCCTCGAATTCGTCCGGCGTCACGAAACGGGCGATCGCGTGATGTTTCACGGTCGGCTGCAGATACTGGCCGATGGTCAGGAAATCGACGTCGGCCGCACGCAGATCGTCCATGACCTGGAGGATTTCCTCCCGGCCTTCGCCAAGCCCCGCCATCAGGCCGGATTTTGTGAAGATCGATGGGTCGAGCTGTTTGACCTGGTGCAGCAGATGCAGCGAATGGAAATAGCGCGCGCCCGGACGGACCGACGCATAGAGCCGGGGCACGGTCTCCAGATTGTGGTTGAACACGTCGGGCTTCGCGGCGACGACCGTCTCGATCGCCCCCGGCTTCTTCTGAAAATCCGGGGTCAGTATCTCGATGGTCGTTCCCGGCGAGTTTTCGCGAATGGCGCGGATCACCTTGGCGAAATGGTCCGCCCCACCGTCGTCGAGATCGTCCCGGTCGACGGAGGTAATCACCACATGCGCCAGACCCAGTTCGGCAACCGCGACCGCCACATGCTCGGGCTCCAGCCCATCGAGCGCGTTGGGAATGCCGGTTGCGATGTTGCAGAATGCGCACGCCCGCGTGCAGATATCGCCCATGATCATCATGGTCGCGTGCTTCTGCGCCCAGCATTCCCCGATATTGGGGCAGGCAGCTTCCTCGCAGACCGTATTCAGGTTGAGCCGCCGCATGATCTCGCGGGTCTCGTGATAGACCGGCGACGTCGGCGCCTTCACCCGGATCCACGGCGGCTTGCGCTGGATCGGATTGTCCGGCTTGTGCGCCTTCTCGGGGTGGCGCGGACGCGGGGTTTCGGCGGGAACGCTCATGGATTTAGAAATGTATGGCCCGGCCGTAGGCGTCAAGCACCGACTCGTGCATCATTTCTGACAGGGTCGGATGCGGGAAGATGTTTTCCATCAGTTCGGCCTCGGTGGTTTCCAGCGTGCGGGCGACGACATAACCCTGGATCAGTTCGGTCACTTCCGCGCCGATCATGTGGGCCCCCAGTAGTTCTCCCGTCTTGGCATCAAACACCGTCTTTATTAACCCTTCGCTATCGCCGAGCGCGATCGCCTTGCCGTTACCGATGAACGGGAACCGGCCGACCTTCACCTCGTGGCCCGCTTCCTTCGCTTGCGCCTCGGTCAGCCCGACGCTCGCGACCTGCGGGCGGCAGTAGGTGCAGCCGGGAATATTGCCGGTATTGAGCGGATGGGTTTTCTCGCCTGCGATCTTCTCGACGCAGATGACACCCTCGTGGCTCGCTTTGTGAGCAAGCCAGGGCGGGCCCGCCAGATCGCCGATCGCATAGACGCCGGGCTCGCCGGTCTCCATCCATTCGTTGATCACCACATGGCCGCGGTCGACCTCTACCTTCGTGTTCTCGAGCCCGATATCCTCGACATTGCCGGTAATGCCGACGGCGAGGATGACCCGGTCCACCGTAAGGCTCTCGGTCTTGCCGTCAGACATTTCGACCGAGGCCGTCACGTTGTCCTTGCCGGTCTTGAGGCCCGTCACCTTGGCGCCGGTATGGATCGTCATGCCCTGTTTTTCGAACGCCTTGCGCGCGAAGGCCGAGATTTCCTCGTCCTCAACCGGCAGCACCCGGTCCATCACCTCGACGACCGTCACGTCGGCGCCGAGATCCGAATAAAAACTCGCGAACTCGATCCCGATCGCGCCCGAGCCGATGACCAGCAGCGATTTGGGCATGGTTTCGGGGACCATGGCTTCCTTGTAAGTCCAGATCAGCTTGCCGTCGGGCTCCAGCCCCGGCAGCGAGCGGGCGCGCGCGCCGGTCGCCAGGATGATGTGTCTGGCGGCAAGATCGGCGGCGGGCTTGCCGTCCTTCTCGACCTTCACCTTGCCCTTGCCGGCAAGCCGGGCCTGGCCCTCGATCACCATGACCTTGTTCTTCTTCAGGAGGTGCGCGACGCCGCCCGAGAGGCGGCCGGCGACCTTGCGGCTGCGCTCGACCACCTTCCTTGCGTCGTAGGCGATGTTGTCGGCCTTCAGGCCGAAGGCCTCGGCGTTCTGCATCAGGTGATAGACCTCGGCCGAACGCAGCAGCGCCTTGGTCGGGATGCAGCCCCAGTTGAGGCAGATGCCGCCAAGGCTCTCGCGCTCGATGACGGCGGTCTTCATGCCGAGCTGCGCGGCGCGGATGGCGGCGACGTAACCGCCCGGGCCACTGCCGATGACGACGAGATCGAAGTTCTGTTCGGCCATGGTCCCCTCCCCCTAGAGCAGCATGGTCAGGGGATCCTCGATGAACCCCTTGAAGGCCGTCAGCAGGTTGGCCCCGATGGCGCCGTCGATGACGCGATGGTCGCAGGAGAGCGTGCAGGACATCACGGTGGCGACGTCGAGGCCGCCGTCCTTGACGACCGGGCGTTTCTCGCCCGCGCCGATGGCGAGGATGCCGGCCTGGGGCGGATTGATCACCGCATCGAACTGCTTGATGCCGTAGATGCCGAGGTTGGAGATGGAGAAGCTGCCGCCCTGGTATTCCTCGGGCGCGAGCTTGCCCTCGCGGGCGCGCCGGGCGAGTTCCTTCATCTCGTCGGAGATCGCGGCCAGGCCCTTGGTGTCGGCCTTGCGGATCACCGGCGTGATGAGGCCGCCCTCGATCGCTACGGCGACCGAAACATCGGTATCCTTGAAGCGGCGGATGACGTTGCCGCCCCACTGGGCGTTGGCCTCGGGCACCTTGCGCATCGCCAGGGCGACGGCGCGGATGACGAAGTCGTTGACCGAGAGCTTGTAGGCGTCGCTGCGGCCGTTGAGATCGGCGCGCATCTCGAGCAGCCGGTCGATGGTGCAGTCGACAGTGAGATAGAAGTGCGGGATCGTCGCCTTGGATTCCTGCAGGCGCTCGGCGATGACCCGGCGCATGTTGGAAACCTTGATCTCCTCGTACGCGACGCCTTCGGGCAGCGGGGCCACGGCGGCCGGTGCGGACTTCGCCCTGGGAGCCGGTTCGGCAGACGCTTGCTTCGCACCGCCGGATTCCAGGGCGGCCTCGATGTCGCGCTTGATGATGCGCCCGTGCGGGCCGCTGCCCTCGATCCCGCCCAGGTCGAGATCGGCCTGTCGCGCCATGCTGCGCGCCAGGGGGCTCGCCTTGATGCGGCCGTCGTCCGAACCGGCCTCGGCCTTCCTTTCCGGCCTGGCGGATTTGCCCTCGTCGGCCTTCTGCCTTTCCGCCCTGGGCTGCTCCTCTTCCTTTTCCTCGGAGGCGGCCTCGTCGTCGCTCTCCTCCTCGGGTTCTTCCTCCTTCTCGGCCTTGGCCGGCTGCTTCTTTTCCGAGCCGCTCCCGGCGCCTTCCAGGGCGGAGGCGTCCTCGCCCTCGCCCAGCAGCAGGGCGATGACCTCGTTCACGGGCACGTTGTCGGTGCCCTCGGCGACGAGGATCTTGCCGACCTTGCCGTCATCGATGGATTCGACCTCCATGGTCGCCTTGTCGGTCTCGATCTCGGCGAGGATGTCGCCGGAACTGACCTCGTCGCCTTCCTTGACCAGCCATTTGGAAAGCGTGCCCTCCGTCATGGTGGGCGAAAGCTGCGGCATCGTGATC
>JAQBXG010000096.1 GCA_027625125.1 Pseudomonadota bacterium | reverse complement strand
CATGCTGGCGGCGACCGCGCCGATCAGCATTGCCGGCATCGCCGACCGCGGCACCTCCGGCAGCCGCTTCCGCGCCCGCGCCAGATTCACCGCCGGTTCCGCATCCGCCGCCGCGTCGTCCCGCAACAGGCCCCAGGCTCTGCCGACCTCCCACGCCGCCGCCTCCGCAGCCGCGCCGTCGGCCCCCAACAGCGGCAGCCAGGCCACCTGGGCCGCGCCGTCGAGCGCGCCCATCGATGGTTCACCGGCGAATTCCCGATTGCTTGCGTCGAGTATTGCCGCAAGGCGTTCGCCGAGCGCCGGTCGCCACGCCGCCGCCAGCGCCAGCGCCACCGGATGGTGCGGCGGATCCCGGGCCTCGATGCGGTCCAGCGCATCGCGCCACCATGCAACGCGCATCTGCCCCATCACCGGCTCGGAAACCTTGCCGGGAATGGCCGCGATCTCGGCCGCGAACGCCGCGACGGCCAGCAGCCCCGGCCGCGCTGCCGGGGGCGCGAACTGGATCGAAAGATAGCGGTCGCGGTCGCCGTCGCGAACCAGATCGCGCAATTCCGAATCCGAATCGGTCATATCCTACAACATAGGTACGGTATTACACTTGCGACTACCACATTTTGTGTCTAGATTGGGGCGGAGATCGCCCGCGGATCGCGGGCCAAACCATCCGCAAGGGGGAGCAATGAAGAACCCGCTCGATTCGCTTTCGTCGACGGTGCTCGCAGGTCTGATCCTTACCGTCATCATGGTCGGGCTCGTGCTGGCCATCGCGAACGGGGGCGCCTGATCATGGAACTTGGAGCAGATTTCTGGAGCTTCATCTTCCGATGGATTCACGTGCTCAGCGGCATCATGTGGGTCGGGCTGTTGTACTACTTCAACTTCGTCCAGGTCCCCAGCATGCCGAAGATTCCCGACGAACAGAAACCCGCCATCAGCAAAGTGATCGCGCCGCGGGCGTTGTTCTGGTTCCGCTGGGCGGCGCTGTCGACGGTGGCGTTCGGGCTGCTGGTGGCGTGGATGGAAGGGTATCTGGGCAGCGCCCTGGCGTTGGGTATGACCGAAAGCGCGATGTCGGCCCCGGCCGGTGTGGCCGGCGCGGCGACAATCGGCTTCGGCATGTGGTTCGGCATCATCATGGCGTTCAACGTCTGGGTGATCATCTGGCCGAACCAGCAGAAGGTGCTGGGCATGAAACAGGCCGGCGACGACGAAAAGAAGCGCGCCGCCCGCATGGCCTTTCTCGCCTCACGCACCAATGTGGTGCTGTCTTTGCCGATGTTGTTCGCAATGCTGGGATTGCGTCACTTCGCCAATCTGATCGGCTGAAGCGCGACCGATGCGTACCGGGAACGGGGCCTCACGGCCCCGTTTTCCGTTTGGGCCGTCCTAGTCGACGGCGATCAGGGCCGCGGCCAGGCGGCGGTCTTCGGCCAGCAGCACATTGAAGGTCCGGCAGGCGGCGCCGGTCGCCATCACATCGACGGCGATCCCCGCCTCACGCAATGCCGCCCGCAGCGCCGGCGAGGCCGGTTCGGCGCTGCCGCCGGAGCCGACGATCAACAGTTCGATCGCCGCCGCCGCGGTGGCCTCCACCAGCTCCGGCGCCGCGAGTTCGGCGAATTCGCGCACTGCCCACGGCATCGTGCGATCCGGAAACACCAGCACCGACCCGGTGCGGCGCTCGCCGGCGATTACAAATCCACCCCCGCCATAGCTCTGGATCATCTGGCGGCCCCGCTCCACAAGCGGCGTGATTTCCATCAGGGAACAACCAGCGGCACGACGACAACCCCGGTGGGCGCTCCCGGCGGGTGGTTGTTGTCGCGGCGCGGCACTTCGTCGAGGGCGTCGCGAAGATCGTCGGCCACCCCGGCGTGGGCCGGCGTTGCCGTCAACAACAGGGCCGGAAATATCGCGACCATGGCTGCCGGCGCGGCAATCGGGATTCGGAGGATTCGCAGGTCCATCTCGGTGCGCGAAGTCTGGATTTGCCGCGATTCGCCGATCACGTGTGCCGCCGCCGGCGCAACGCCGCCGACGTTCAGGCCGAATCCTGCGTCGCGGAACCGCCCTTGCTTGCGGCAAGGCGGTCGATGCCGAAGTACAGCAGCAGCGGCCCGGCGACGAAGATCGAAGAATACGTGCCGACCACCACGCCCCAGATCATTGCAAAGGTGAATCCCTTGATTACTGCGCCGCCAAAGAAGAACAGCGCCAACAACGCCAGCAGCGTCGTCACCGACGTCATCAACGTGCGGGAAAGGGTTTCGTTCTTGGACCGGTTCAGAAGGTCGATCAGCGGCATCGTCCGGTGCTTTATCAGATTCTCGCGGACGCGGTCATAGACTACGACCGTGTCGTTCATCGAATAGCCGATGATTGTCAGAATGGCGGCGATGATCGACAGGTTGAATTCGAGCTGCAACAGCGAGAACACGCCCATCGTCACCAGTACGTCGTGGGCCAGCGCGATCACCGCCCCCAGTCCGAACTGCCACTCGAAGCGAAGCCAGATGTAGATCATCATCGCGCCGAGGGCGAGGGCCAGCGCGAGGAGACCGTCGCGAATGAGCTCGGCGGAAACCTTGGGACCGACAAACTCGACCCGGCGGTACTCGACCTCGCCGACCCGGCCCGCCAGCGCCTCCTTCACCAGGTCGGCGGCGGCGAGTTGCGCCTCTTCGCCGCCCGGCTGTTGCGCGATGCGAATCAGCACGTCCCGCGGCTCGCCGAATTCCTGCAAGCCGACATCCCCGAGGCCGAGGCCGGATACCGCGTCGCGCATCACGCTGATGTCCGCGGCTTCGGCGGTGCGGACCTCGATCAGGATGCCGCCGCGGAAATCGATGCCAAAATTCAGCCCCGAGATCATCAACAGCACCACCGACGCGACGGCGAGCACCCCAGACAATGCGAAGGCAAAGAACCGGAAAGACAGAAACGGGATCTGCGTCTCGGGCGGCGCAAGGCGAATGAGTTTCATCGGTCAGATCGGCAGCAGCTTTGGCCGCGCCCGCGTCAGCCACGTCGCGACGAACAGTCTCGTCACGGTAATGGCGGTGAACATCGAGGTGACGACGCCGATTGACAGCGTTACGGCAAAGCCGCGCACCGGACCCGAGCCGAGCATGAACAGGATGACGGCGGCGATCAGTGTCGTCACGTTGGCGTCGATGATCGTCGTCATCGCCCGGCGGTAGCCCGACTCGACGGCCGCAAATGGAGTCTTGCCGGACCGCACTTCCTCGCGGATGCGTTCAAACACCAGCACGTTGGCGTCGACCGCCATGCCGATCGTCAGGATGATGCCGGCGATGCCGGGCAGCGTCAGAGTGGCCTGCAACGCCGACAACGCAGCGGCGATCAACATCACGTTGATCAGCAGCGCGGCGTCGGCGGCCAGGCCGAAACGGCCATAGGCCGCCAGCATGAACACCATCACCAGCACGAACGCGAGGATCGACGCGATGCCGCCGGCCCGCACCGAATCCGCGCCCAGCCCCGGCCCCACCGTCCGTTCCTCAAGAATCACCAACGGCGCCGGCAGCGCGCCGGCGCGGAGCAGTACGGCGAGATCATTGGCCGCCTGCACCGTGAACGAGCCGGAAATCTGCCCGACTCCGCCCAGGATCGCCTCGCGGATGACCGGCGCGCTGATCACCTCGTTGTCGAGCACGATGGCGAAGCGGCGGCCGACGTTTTCGCTGGTGACCTCGCCAAACCGCCGCGCCCCGGTCGCGTCGAACCGCAGGCTGACCACCGGCTGCCCGGTCTGGCCGTCAAATGTGGCCTGGGAATCGGTCAGCATCTCGCCGGTGATGATCGCGCGGGCGCGCAACACATAGCGCAGCGGCGTGCCGTCGGCGCCGACCTCGTTGGCGGACGGCAGCACGATCGAGCCCGGCGGCAGGCGGCCGGCCACCGCGTCGGCCAGCGACGTATCCGGGTCGACCATCTGGAAGGTCAGTTTGGCGGTCTGCCCCAACAGGCGCTTGATGCGGTCGGGGTCATCGACCCCCGGCAGCTGCACCAGGATGCGGTCGTCGCCCTGGCGCTGGATCGACGGCTCACGGGTGCCGGTCTCGTCGATGCGCCGCCGCACCACCTCGATCGACTGCTGCACCGCCGCCGTGACCCGGGCGGCGATCGCGGCCTCGGTCAGTCGCACGGTGATTTCGCCGCCGTCGCCGGTGTCGATCTCGATATCGGCAACCGTCCCGCCAAACGGACTGCTTTGCACCAGGTTGGCGGCCCCCTGAATCCTCTCCAGCGCCGCCGCCAGTTCGTCGGGGTTTCGAATCGTCAGCCCGGCCTCGCCGTATCCGGAGACGCCGAGGCCGGTATAGCCGATGAATTCCTCGCGCAGCGCATTGCGAATGTCGTCGACCAGTCCGTTCATGCGCTCGGTGACGACGGCTTCGGTCTCAACCTCAAGCAAAAGATGCGATCCGCCCTGCAAATCCAGGCCGAGGTTGATTTTTTGGTGCGGAATCCAGTCCGGGACCCACTCCAGCGCCTGCGTATTCATCAGGTTGGGAAGGGCGAAAAACAGCCCGGCGGCGGCAACCGCGGCCACCCAGAGTATCTTCCAGCGACCGAAATAGAGCATATCAGGCCCCGTCGGACTCTACGTCGTCCTCGACCTCTTCCGGCTCGGACTTTTGCTTCTTGCGCGACTTGCCCTTGTCCCCGCCGCCCGAAACCGGTTCCGGCCGCGATGACACATCGGCGAGTGTGGATTTCAGCACGTCAACGCGCACGCCGGTCGCGATCTCGACGCTGGCGTATCCGTCTTCGGCCACTTTCATCACCTTGCCGCGAATCCCTCCCGCCGTCACGACCACGTCGCCCCGGCGCACACTTTCCACCATCTGCTTGTGTTCTTTCGCCTTCTTCTGCTGCGGACGGATCAACAGGAAATAGAAGACGACGAAAATCAGCACCAGCGGCAGCAGGAACTCCACCATCCCCTGGCTGCCGGTCGCGGCGCCGGTCTGCGCCGCGGCGGTTGAGACGAACATGAGCGCGCCTTGCGGAAAGCAAAAAACCAAATGCGGGCGGGACTATAGCCTCCGACCCGGGCTTTGCCTACTGTGCCGCACCGATGGCCCGCCACCCCACCCCGCCCCGCAACCCCGCCCGCGACAAGCCCGAATCCGCATTGCGCCGGATCGCTGCGGCGCTGGAGCGGCTTGCGCCCCGCCCTGCCCCCGACGCCGATCTCGACGGCGCCGACGCCTGGGTCTGGGAAGCGGCGACAGGCCGCCCGCGCCCGGTGACGCGGGTCAACCGCGTGCCGCTGGCGCTGCTCCGCGGCATCGACCCCGCCCGCGACACACTGCTCGCCAACACGCGACGCTTCGCTGCCGGCCTGCCCGCCAACAACGCGCTGTTGTGGGGCGCGCGCGGCATGGGAAAATCGTCGCTGGTCAAGGCGGTGCACGGTGAAGTCGCTGCCGAAGCCGCGGAACCGCCGGGCCTGATGGAGGTATACCGCGACGATGTCGCCACGTTGCCGGTGCTGTTACGGATGCTGGAAGAATCGACGCGGCGCTGGATCGTGTTCTGCGACGATCTGTCGTTCGAGGCCGGTGACGCCTACCGCTCCCTGAAGGGCGTGCTGGAAATCGGGCTGGAGGGGCGGCCGGCGAATGTCGTCCTGTATGCCACCTCTAACCGCCGCCACATCCTGCCGCGGGAATCGATCGAGAATGAACAGTCGACGGCGCTGCGCCCCGGCGAGGCGGTCGACGAAAAGGTCAGCCTGTCGGATCGCTTCGGCCTGTGGCTTGGGTTCCATCCAGCGTCACAGGACGAATACTTCGCGATGGTGCGCGGCTACGTGGACCATTTCCAGATCGGCCCGTTCGACGACGAGGTGCGCGCCGCCGCCGCCGCCTGGTCGGTGACCCGCGGCGCCCGTTCCGGTCGCGTCGCCTGGCAGTTTATCCAGGACCTGGCCGGCAGGCGCGGCAAGCATTTGGCATAGAATCTACCCGCGCGGCGGCGCGCCGGGCCGCGCCAGAGCGCCGACCGCGATTCCCAGATAGTCGAGCGGATCGACCGCCTGGGTGCCGCGGCGAATCTCGAAGTGCAGCAGCGGCGTTGCCGCGAATTCGGCGATTCCCGATGTCGCCACCGTCTGGCCGCGGGTCACCCGGTCGCCCCGTCGCACCAGGATCGATCCGGTATGCGCATAGGCGGTGACCCAGCCGTCGGCGTGCAGGATCAGCAACAAATTGCCAAGGCCGCGCAATTCGTTGCCGGCATAGGCGACGACGCCGTTTTCCGCCGCGACGACCGGAGTGCCGGCGGCGACCGAAATATCGATACCGTCGTTGTGGATGCCGCCGCCCTGCGGACCGAACCCGGCCAACACGGGGCCCTGCACCGGCCACGCAAACCGCCCACTGTCCCGCGCCGCCGTGGGCGGCAGCGCCCCGACTTCGGGTCGCGCGGCTTGCGCCGCGATTTCGGGTCGCGCGGCTTGCGCCGCGGGCGG
>JAQBXG010000095.1 GCA_027625125.1 Pseudomonadota bacterium | reverse complement strand
CCTGCTGGTCGGCGGCGGGTTCGCGGCCTCGGCGGCCGCCGCCGCGACCGCCGTCGCGGCCGGCGCGACATTGAGCGCCTGGATCACCGTGGCCGGCGACGGGACCGTTACCGTGACGATCCCGCGCGCCGAAATGGGCCAGGGCGTGTATGCCAGCCTGGCGCAGCTTGCCGCCGAGGAGCTGGATGTCGCCTGGGACTCGGTGCGAGTCGCCCATGCGCCGGTCGCCCGCGCCTATGGCAATCTGGGGATGTTCTGGGACGGTGACGGCGACCCGCCTGGACCGCTGCTGCGCAGCCTGGGGACGCGGATCAGCCCGCAGGCGACCGGCGGCAGCACGTCGATCCGCGACGGCTGGATCGTGCTGCGCCCCGCGGGCGCCGCCGCGCGGGCGATGCTGATCGAAGAAGCTGCGGCGCGGTGGAACGTCGCCGCCGACGATTGCACGACCCGGCTGGGGGCGGTCATTCACCGCGGGTCCGGCAATTCCGCCGCCTACGGCGAACTCGCCGACGGTGCGGCAACGCGGAAGCCGCCGCGCAACCCGGCGCTGCGCGATCCGGCGACGTTCCGCATCGTCGGCGCCAGCCCGCCGCGGCCCGACACGCCGCCAAAGGTGAACGGCAGCGCCGGATTCGGCATCGACGTGCGGCTGGACGGCATGTTGACCGCCGCGATCCGCCATGCGCCTTCGTTCGGCGGCACGGTCGCGGCGTTCGACAAGACGGCGATCGAATCGCGCCCCGGTGTCGTGCGGGCGCTGACGGTCGGAGACGCGGTCGCCGTCGTCGCCGACGGATACTGGCGCGCGAACGCGGCGCTCGTCGCCGGCGAGGAGGCTGGAGAGTTCGCGTTCGCCGCCGGCGCGGCGGCGGCGCTGGACAACGACGCGGTGGTCGCCCGGCTGGCCGCCGACCTGGCGGAAAACCGCGGCAAGGAGATCGAGTCCGAGGGCGACCTGGGCCTGGCGATGTCGATCGAAGGCGCGCGGGTGCTGGAGGCCGAATACCGGCTGCCGTTTCTGGCCCACGCGACGATGGAGCCGATGAACTGCACCGCCCGCGTCGGCGGCGGTGGGTGCGAGATCTGGATCGGCACCCAGGCGCCGGACATCGCCCGCGATGCGGCGGCAAAGGCGGCCGGTGTCTCCGCCGGCGACACGGTCGTCCACAACGCCTATCTGGGGGGCGGGTTCGGGCGGCGCTCGGAAGGCGACGTCGCCGCCGAGGCGGCGGCGATTGCACGGGAACTTCCGGGCATTCCGGTCAAGCTGCTGTGGTCGCGCGAAGAGGACCTGCGCCACGATTTCTATCGCCCGGCGGCGATGGCGCGCATGGCCGGGGCGGTGTTGCCGCAGACCGGTACGATCACAGCCTGGCGGGCCCAGGTGGCCTCGGCGCCGATGCTGGCGGCCTTTGCGAAACGCAATTTGGGAATCCTGATCGGCAATCTGGCGGCGCTGGCGGCGGACCGCTTCGAAGTCGGCGAGGCGATCCGTCCCGCGTATCCGATCGCCAACCGCCAGATCGCCTGGACCGCCAGCGAGACCCCGGTTCCGACCGGGAACTGGCGGTCGGTCAGCAATTCGTTCGGCGCGTTTGCGTCGGAATCGTTCTGCGATGAGCTGGCGGCGGAGATGGATGCCGAACCGCTGGCGTTGCGCCTGCGCATGCTGGCGGAGAAGCCGCGCCACCGCGCGGTGCTGGAGTTGGCCGCCGGGCGCGCGGGCTGGGGCGAGCCGATCGGCGAGAACCAGGGCCGGGGCATCGCCATCCACGAAAGCTTCGGCACCATCGTCGCCCATGTGATCGAAGTAACGGTGCCGCCCCAGGGATGGTTGCGGGTCGACCGCGTGACCAGCGCCGTCGACGCCGGATTTGTCGTCAACCCCGACGGACTGCGGGCGCAGATCGAAAGCGCGGTGATTTATGGTCTGTCGGCGGCGCTCTATGGCGACGTGATGTTGGTGGGCGGCGCGGTGCAACAGGGCAATTTCGATTCCTTCGAGGTGTTGGGCATGCTCGACGCGCCGCCGATCGACGTGCATCTGGCCCCGAACGGCGGACCGATCGGCGGCGGCGGTGAGCCGGGATTGCCGCCGGTGGCGCCGGCGCTGGCCAACGCCGTGTTCGCCGCCAGCGGCCGGCGGATCCGCGCCCTGCCCTTCCGCGCCCACGGACTGGCCTGACGATGGACGCCGCCAGGAAATCCGCGCCGCCGGTGACGGTTCGGCTTGCCGACTACCGCCCGCCCGCGTTCCGGCTGGATGGCGTCGAGCTGGAGTTCGATCTGGAGGAACCGGTGACGCGGGTGCGGGCGCGCTTGCGTCTTTGTCGCGCAACGGGCGACGCGGATGCGCCGCTGCGGCTGGACGGCGACGGCGTCGAGCTGGTGTCGTTGACAATCGAAGGCGCAAAGCCGTCGGACGACGCGATGGCGCTGGACGAAAAGGGGCTGGTGGTGTCCGGCGTGCCGGACCGCTTTGTCGCCGAGATCGAGACATTGATCCGGCCCGGCGAGAACACCCAGCTTTCGGGCCTGTATACGTCCGGCGGCTCGTTCTGCATCCAATGCGAAGCCGAGGGCTTTCGGCGCATCACGTTCTTTCCGGACCGCCCCGACGTAATGACGACGTATCGCGTGACGATACGCGCGAATCGCGAAACATGTCCGGTGCTGTTGTCGAACGGCAATCTGGTGTCCCGCCGCGATCTGGACGACGGCCGCGCCGAGGCGGTTTGGGAGGACCCGTATCCGAAGCCGTCCTATCTGTTTGCATTGGTGGCCGGGGACCTGGCGCTGGTCGAGGACACCTTCACGACCCGGAGCGGCCGCGACGTACGCCTGTGCATCTATGTCGAACACGGCAACGAGGGCCGCTGCGGCTATGCGATGGACGTGCTGAAACGGTCGATGCGCTGGGACGAGGAACGATTCGGGCTGGAATACGATCTCGACCTGTTCAACATCGTCGCCGTCAGCGATTTCAACATGGGAGCGATGGAGAACAAGAGCCTGAATGTCTTCAACGCCCGCTATGTGCTGGCCGACCCCGAGATCGCCACCGACCAGGACTATGCGGGCATCGAGACGGTCGTCTCCCACGAATACTTCCACAACTGGACCGGCAACCGCGTCACCTGCCGCGACTGGTTCCAGTTGAGCCTGAAAGAGGGCCTGACGGTCTTCCGCGACCAGGAGTTTTCGGCCGACCAGCGCTCGCGCCCGGTCAAGCGCATCGGCGACGTGCGCGGCCTGCGGGCGGCGCAGTTTCCCGAGGACGCCGGCCCCCTCGCCCACCCGGTGCGGCCGGACCAGTACATCCAGATCAACAATTTCTATACGGCGACGGTCTATCAAAAGGGCGCCGAGGTCATTCGCATGATGCATACGCTGCTGGGCGAGAACGGGTTTCGCCGCGGCATGGATCTGTATTTCGCGCGCCACGACGGCCAGGCGGTGACCTGCGAGGATTTCGCCGCGGCGATGGCCGATGCTACCGGGGCCGATCTCGATCAGTTCCGGCTGTGGTATTCCCAGGCCGGAACGCCCGAATTGCAGGTCACCGGCGAGTACGACGCGGCGGCGCGGACCTATGCGTTGACCGTGCGCCAGACGGTTCCCGCAACGCCGGGACAGCCCGACAAGAAGCCGATGCATATCCCGCTGGCGATCGGCCTGCTGGCCCGCGACGGCAGCGCGCTGCCGCTTGCCATGGGCGGCGACCGCGACGCGCCGGAGACCCGGGTGCTGGACGTGCGGGCGGAATCGCAGACGTTCGTGTTTGCCGGCATCGCGGCCGAACCGGTGCCGTCGCTGAACCGGGGATTCTCGGCCCCGATCCGGCTGACCGCGCCGCTCGCCGACGCCGACCGGGCGCTGTTGTTAGCCCACGACCCCGACCCGTTCGCGCGCTGGGAGGCCGGGCAGGCCTATGGCACCCGCGTGTTGCTGGACATGATCGCCGCGTTGCAGGCCGGCCGGGAACCGCGGCCGGACGCGGCGCTGGCGGGCGCGATCGGCGCTGTGCTCGGCGACGAACGGCTGGAGCCCGCCTACAAGGCGCAGGCGATCCTGTTGCCGGGGGAGGCGTATCTGGCCGACCAAATGGACGTGGTCGATGTCGATGCGATCCACGCGGCGCGAGAGCGCATGCGCCGCGCGGTCGCGGCGGCGCTGCGCGACGAACTGGAGGCCACCTATTACGGCATGCGCGCCAACGCGCCGTATTCGCCGGACGCGGAGCAGGCGGGCCGGCGGCTGCTGAAAAACGCCGCGCTGTCGTATTTGAGCGCGCTGGACGAAGACCGGGCGCGGGGCATGGTCCGGGGCCAATTCCACGATTCCGACAACATGACTGACATCATGGGCGCGCTCGGGCTGTTGAACGACATGGAGGATGCCGGGCGAGACGAGGCGCTGGCGAAGTTCTATGGCCGCTATGCCGACAATCCGCTGGTGGTCGAGAAGTGGCTGTCGTTGCAGGCGATGTCGCGCCTGCCGGGCACGCTCGAGGTCGTGCGCGGCCTGTTGGGGCACAAGGCGTTCTCGATCCGCAATCCGAACAAGGTGCGGTCGCTGATCGGCGCCTTCGCCGTCGGCAACGCGCTCCGGTTTCATGCCGCCGACGGCGGCGGCTATGAATTCATCGCCGACCGCGTGATCGAGCTGGACAAGATCAATCCCCACGTCGCGGCCCGGCTGTTGCCGCCACTGGGGCGCTGGCGGCGCTATGACGCGGGCCGCCAGGCATTGATGCAGGCGGCCCTCCAGCGAGTCCTCGACACCCCCGGCCTTTCGACCGACTGCTTCGAGATCGCCAGCAAGAGCCTGTCGTAGGCGTTCGCAGGATTCGCCGGCTCCGGCCACCACCGGAGGATGATCGGTCAACGGCACCGCGCCGAGTTGGGAAAATACCGATTGCGGTATGGCCGGGCTGATATATGGTTAGCAATATGGCTAACTTATCCGGCGATCTCGACACGGTGTTTCACGCCCTCTCCGATCCCACGCGGCGGGCGGTGATGCGCCGTCTGGTGCGGTCGCCGGCGAGTGTAACCGAACTCGCCGCCCCCTTCGAAATGGCGTTGCCGTCGTTCCTGAAGCATCTGGCGGTCCTGGAAGAGGGCGGGCTGATTTCCTCCACGAAGGCCGGCCGGGTGCGGAGATGCCGCCTCAGGGCGACTGGCCTTGCCGCTGCGGAAGGATGGCTCGGCGACCAGCGCCGATTGTGGGAACGGCGCAGCGATCGTCTGGCGCAATACGTGGAACTACGCCTGACCCGGGAGGGAAGATGAGCGACAACGAAAGAGATCTGACGGTTTCACGGATCATCAAGGCGCCGCGCGCGGAGATCTGGAAGGCCTGTCAGGAGCCGGACCGCCTCGTGCAATGGTGGGCGCCCGCCCCGGTCACCACCGAGTCGATCAAGCACGATTTTTTTGCCGGCGGCGGATTCGCGACGACGATGCGGCTTGCCGACGGCACCATCATCGAGGCCGGGGAAGGCTGTTTTCTGGAGGTCGTCGCGCCCGAACGCATCGTCTTCACCGATGCGTTGCAGGGCGGGTGGCGGCCGAACGAAGAGGCCTTTTTTGCGGCTGTCATCACGCTGGAGCAACATCCGGACGGCACGCTGTATACGGCGACGGCATTGCACAAGAATGCCCAGGACCGGCAAAAGCATGCCGAAATGGGATTCATCGACGGTTGGGGCAAGGCCATCGCCCAATTGGCGCGGCTGGCGGAAGAACAGCAGCCTTGAGGCGGCGGGCGGCGCCAGGCGCGCGACCGTTCCGCGCAGGCTGCGAGAATAGCGGGACCGGCTAGAACAACCCTTCGCCGCGTTCGGCAACCAGCGCGACGACCCGTGCGAACATTTGCGGCAGATTCACGTCGCGGCCCGAGCCGTTGGCGAGGATCGCCACCGTGAGATCAGATTCCGGCACCGCATAGACCAGCGCCGCATAGCCGAGGCCCTGGCCGTCATAGCCGATCGCCGGCCCGGCCGGCGTCTCGCGCTGTATCTGGCCAAGGCCGAAGCGGATGGCGCCGCCGTGGGGATCCATGACCTCGGGGCCATGGGGGCCCATCATCGGCCCGGTGGCGCCGGCGCCGTCGGTCATCCAGGCGATCATTTGATCCATCAGGCGCGCGAGAGCGGCGACATCGAGGCATACCCCGGTCGCCCACGCCCAACTGGGATCGATGGCGGAGAGGTCGTAGACGAATTCGCGTCCGGGCACCGCCATCGGACCGTCCCCGACATCGACCAGGGTGTCCCGGAGGTCGATGTAGTTGTGGACCGTCGGCATCCGGCCGCCAAATGACGCGAACCCCGCCATGACCCCGGCCGGGCCAAATACCCGCGCCGTCATCAGGTCGTTGAGCGGTTGTCCGGCCGCCGTCTCGAGGACTATGCCCAGCAGCGTCGCATTGGCCGCGGAGTAGCTTGTGCCCTGCCCCGGCGATGCCAACGGCCGGTACCCACGCATGTTGAAGAACTCGAGCGACGACTCCGGCGCGCGCATGCGGGCCGGGTCGACGCCGGGGCCGACGACGTCGTT
>JAQBXG010000094.1 GCA_027625125.1 Pseudomonadota bacterium | reverse complement strand
TGCTGCCCCCGCCGTGCCGCGGGTCGCCTCGCGGGAGGTTGGCTGCGATCAGCGGACGACGGTCGCCGCCGCCGCTTCGTAGTAGCCGATGGCCTCAAACGCCTCACGGATGGCGCCCATGCACGCCGGCCAGTCGCGCCCGACCCGGGCTTCGGTGGCCTCGTCGATCTCGGACTCCGCCTTTGTGATGGCGGCGATGTCCTCGATCGGTTCGCGATCCAGAACTCCACGCACCCCCGCAATCGCCGCGTTACAGGCATCGCGGCGGGTGTCGTCGGCCGCCATTGCGACGGCGGTGGCTTCGTCGACCATGCCGATCGCGAACAGCGCCTTGGCGACGGAGTCGGCGCAGACCACCCACGCGCCGATATCCCGGGCCGCCATCGCCTTGTCGAGTTCGGCGTCCGCAACCTTCAGCCCTTCGGTGTCCTCGATCGTGGCGGTGGCGATTTCCGCCACGGCATCGGCCATGCCCTGTACACAGGCGCCCGGCGCGGCGGACTGGGCGTTCGCCGGCGACGGTCCCGCCATCAGGAGTACGCTGGCAATCAACGCCGCAAACGCCAGCGCCGCCCGGCGCCGGACATCGTGGTTGGACGAATCAGTCATGTTGTTCCCCTCTGGTTTCCATTCGTGCAACGGAAGCGCCACCCGCCGCGGCTCGCGCCGGGACCGGCAAATCCTCCATTTGTTGACGTGGGAACGATCCCGCTGGATGCGCGTGCGCCACGATGTCGCACCCGTGTCGGGCGCGGGTGCCAGGCAAGATCAGGATGCGCGAGGATTGGTGCCGGCTGGAGGACTCGAACCCCCGACCGCCTGATTACAAATCAGGTGCTCTACCAACTGAGCTAAGCCGGCGCGCGAGCATCCTCCGCCCAATGCCGCCTGGGCGTCAAGGCGCGGGACGGGGCGCGTTCTCAGGCGTCGACGATCGCTTCCGACATGTCGGTATTCGCAAATTCGGTGTTGTCCAGTTGCGCGCCGCGCAGGATCGTGCGGGCGGCATTGCCAGTGGGCTTGCCGGCCGGGTCCAGAATCTCCACCGGTTCCATCTTTGCGAACCGGATTCGCGCGCTCCGCAGGTCCGCACCATCCAGGTTCGCGCCCGACAGGTCAGCGTCGCGCAAGTCCGTGCCGCTCAGGTCGGCGCCGCGCAAATCAGCCAGTCGGAATTCGCCGCGCGTGAAATTGGAATCGTGCAAATCGGCTTCCCGCAGATCGGCCCCCGAAAGAAAGATCGCCCCCAGGTCCATTTCCGCCATCACGACCTTGCGCAGGTCGGCGCGGGCGCCGGCGACGCCGCCGGTGTCGAACCACTGCACGTGACTGCTCAACGCCTGCTGAATCTCAAGGGGCAGTTTCAGTATGCCCAGACAGACATTTGCGTCGCGCAAATCGATGCGGTCCACGTCGACGCCGGTCAACAGCGTTCCCACCAGCCGCGCTCCGTTCATTTTGGTCTGGTTGACGGCAACCTGCGAAAGGTTGGCGCCGCCCAGATCGGCGCCGGTCATCGACGCCGATCGCAAATCCGCGCCGGTCATGTTGGCGCCGCGCAGGTCCACGCCCGGCATTGACGATCGCTGCAACATCGCATTCTTCAGCGATGCGTTCCGCAACGTGGCGTTCTTCAATTGGGCGTCGGTCAGGTTGGCGTTGTCGAGGTTCGATTCCTCCATCCTGGCATTCGACAGGTCCGACACCCCCGTGCGATTGCCGACCGAAATCACGCCGCCCGCGCGCAGATCGGCGCTCGCCAGACGCGCGCCCGACAGCGTAGCGCCGGCGAATTTCGCCCCGCGCAGGTCGGCGCGCTCAAAGTCGGCCTTTGTGGCGTCGGCCTCCTCGAAATTCGCGCCGTAGAGATCGGCGTTGGAAAAGTTGGCCTCGGTCAGGATGCTCTTGCGAAAATCCGCCCCCGCCAGGCCGGCGCCCTGCAGGTTGATCTTTGGCAGACGCAAACCGGACAGGTTCGCCCGGCGCAGATCCGCACGCGCCCCGCCCGTCTGGCCCCGCACATATCGCATGTGCCGGCGCATCGTCTCAACCAGACCCGGATCGCTCAAACCGCCGCCTCACCATCGAACTGCCGCACGCGGAAGTCTACCGCAACCCGGCTCGCAAAGTCTGTGATTGCCTGCCTTGCGCCGGCGGAGCGTTTCACTCGTCCCGAATTGCCTGATGCATTTCGGTGCGAGTGAAATCGGCCCCGTCCAGCTTTGCCCCGCGCAGGATGGTGCGGGCGCGATGTCCGGTTTCCTTTCCCGCGGAATCGACGATGGCGACCGGCTCCATCGTCGCGAACATCACCTTCGCCCCGCGCAGGTCGGCGCCGGTGAGATTGGCGCCCGACAGATCGGAATCGCGCAGGTCGGCCTTGCGCAAATCGGTTGCGCGAAAATCCGCCAGCCGGAATTTGCACTTCGACAGATTCGCACCGGACAAATTGCAGTTACGCAGGTCTGCGCCGCCCAGGTCGCTGCCGCTCAGATCCATGCCCTTGAGGTTCCGCCCGCCAAACACGGCGCGTTCGCCCAGCGATCCGCCGCTGTCCAGCCACCGCACGTGCTGCGCCAACGCGCGCTGCAAATCCTCGTCAAGGCTGGCGGCGCCCCTGTTCAGCGTCGCATCGCGCGTGTCCGCCGTCGAAAGATCGACACCGGCCAAAAGCGCACCGGTCAGGCGCGCGCCGGAAAAATTCGCCTGCGATACGTTGACGCCGGTCATGTCGGCGCCGCCGAAATCGGCGTTGGTCAACGACGCCGAACTCAGATCGGCCCCGGCCAGGTTCGCGCCGCGGAGGTTGGTGTTCGACATGCTGACCCCCTGCAGCGACGTCTTCAACATCGACGCCTGGCGCATCGACGCGTTATCCAGCGCCGCATTCTTCATGTTCGCCTCATCCAGGTTCGATCCGTCGAGGTTTGCGCCCGACAGGTCGGCGACGTTGCTCCGGGCGCCATAGGTCATCGTGCCGCCGGCCCGAAGATCGGCTTTGGCCAGGCGTGCGCGGGTCAGCGTTGCGCCGTGGAACTGCGCCCCGCGCAGGTCGGCGCTTTCGAAGTTCGCTTCGGTTGCGTCGGCGTATTCGAAATTCGCATTGAACAGGTCGGATTCGGAAAAATCCGCCGCCACGAGAATGCACCGGCCAAAATTGCAGGTGCTCAGCGTCGCGCCGCGAAAGTTGATTCCCGAAAGGCCCAATCCCGACAGGTCGGTCCCCCGCAAATCCGCTCGTGCGCCTCCCGCCCGGCGGGTGACGTACAAGTAATGATCCTGTATGATCTTTTTGAGCTTTGCCGTATCCATGCGTACCCCCCCCAGAGGCGGCTTCGCTTGTATCGCAGACCGGCGCGGCGCCGCAATGTCCTGCGGCCATCTACGGTTGTTTGTCCGTCACATTTCGGTTTTTGACAGGTCGGTGTCGGCGAAATCCGCACCCTCCAGCTTGGCTTTCCGCAGGTTCGTGGGTGCGTTCAGTCCCGTCGGACGCCCGTCCCGATCCAGGATCGGCACCACCTCCATCCGCGCGTATTGCAACTTCGCGCCGCGCAGATTCGCCAGCCCCAGGTTCGCCCCCGACAGGTCGGCGCGCCGCATGTCGCTGTTGCGCAAGTCGGCGCCGCGAAAGTCGGCCAGACGGAATTCTCCGCGCGACAGATCGGTGCCGGCAAAGTTCGCGCGGCGCAGGTCGGCGCCGCTCAGAAAAACGGCGCTCAAGTCCAGCCCGTGCATGTCGGCCGAACGAAGGTCGGCGCGCTGCCCGGCCGCGCCGCCGGAATCGAACCACTGCACATGCTCGCGCAGCGCGATTTGCACTTCCGGCGGCAACGCCAGCACGCCATAGCTGATGTCGGTGTCTTGCATGTCGGCGCGGCCCAGGTCGGTACCGGCCAGCAATGCGCCCGCCATCCGCGCGCCGCGAAACCGGGTGCCGGAGGCGGATATGTCGCGCAAATCGGCGCCGCCCAGGTCGGCGCCGCTGAGCAACGCGGAATCCAGGTCCGCGTGCGCCATGTTTGCGCCGCGCAGATCGGCGCCATGCAGGTTGGTGTTCCGCAGCGATGCGGACTCAAGGGATGCATCGCGCATTTGCGCGCCGGACAGTTGCGCATCATCCAGCCGCGACTGGTTCATGTTGGCGTTGCGGAGGTCCGAAGGCTGGGTCGGCTGGGTGGCGCCGAACGACCCGCCGGCGCGCAGGTCGGCGTCCGCCATTTTTGCGCCGGTCAGTTGCGCCCCCTGGAATTTCGCCCCGCGCAGGTCGGCGCGCTCAAAGCTGGCGGCCGCGGCATTTGCATGCTCGAAATTGGCGCCATACAGGTTTGACTCGCGAAAGTTGGCGTCGTGAACGTCGCTTCTGCGAAAGTTGATGCCGGCCAGGGTCGCTCCGGCGAGATTGATCCCGGGCAAGCGCAAACCCGAAAGGTCGGCGCCGCGCAGATCGGCGCGGGCGCCTCCGGCACGGCCCCTTACATAGCGGTCATGCCGACGCAGGACTTCGACCAGTTCGACCGGTGTCACGAGGAACACCTCCGGGCGCACGTACCGGTTGCTCGGGCTCCGACAAGTGTACGCTCTCGTTGATGCGGGTGCCAGACCGGAAGCGACAGCAGGTCACACCAATCCGCGCGCCCCGCATCGACCGCCCCTGGCGCGCCGCCGGACGCCGAGATTGGCTCTCGGCTGTTGGAAACAAGGGGTTGTCACCCGCCGGGGAAGTTCGTCTCCCATTCCGCCAGCAGCGCGTCGTCGATGCGGGAAAACATCGGCCCGGGGTTCGCAACCGCGGCCCCGCGCGGCAGCGCGTCCAGCCAACCCGCGGCGTCGCCGTCGGGCCAGCCGGTGTCGCTCACGGACCCGGCGCCGACCGATGCCAGCATCTTCGCGGCACTGTCGGGGATTATCGGCGCCACGACCCTGGCGAACAGCACGATCAGGTTCAGCCCGGCGCGAACTGCCACCGCAGCGCGCTCCGGGTCGCTCTTGATCGCGGTCCACGGCGCCGCCCGTGTCAAGTATTCGTTCCCAGCCGCCCACAGGGCGCGGGTCGCGGCCGCGGCCTTGCGGAATTCCATCGCCTCATGGTGCGCCTCGATTTCGGTCAGATGCGCGCGCAGTTCGCCGGCCAGCCGTCGCTCGTCATCTCCGGCCTCGCCGTCGCCGGGGACGCGGCCGGCGAACCGCGTTCCGGCAAAGCTCAGGATGCGATTGGTGAAATTGCCCAGCACGTTGACCAGGTCACCGTTGACCGTCGTCCGGAACTGCTCCCACGAAAACGAGGCATCGCTGGATTCGGGCGCGTTCGACATCAGATACCATCGCCAGGTGTCGGACGGGTGCAGCGCCAGCGCCTGGTCCATGAACACGCCGCGGTTTTCCGACGTCGAAAACTTGCCGCCGTACCAGTTCAGCCAGTTGAATGCCTTCAGGCGGTCCACCAGCTTCCACGGTTCCCGCGATCCCAGCATCGTCGCCGGGAAGCTGACGGTGTGGAACGCCACGTTGTCCTTGCCCATGAACTGCACATAGGTCACGTCGTCGGCGCCCTGGTCGGTGCGCCACCAACGCTGCCAATCGCTGCCGGTCGCGTCGGCCCATTCGCGGGTCGCGCCGATATATTCGATCGGCGCGTCGAACCAGACATAGAACACCTTGCTCTCGTACCCCGGCCGCACCTTGCCGTCCCGCGCGACCGGAATGCCCCATGCCAGATCACGGGTGATCGCCCTGGGCATCAGTCCCTCGTCCAGCCACTTGTAGGCGATCGAGCGCGCCAGCGGCGGCCAGTCCTCCGCCGCATCGACCCAGGCGCGGATGCCGTCCTGCATGCGATCCTGCAGCAAGTACAGATGGTTGGTTTCGCGGGTTTCCAGATCGGTCGAGCCGGAAATCTTCGAGCGCGGCGCGATCAGATCGGTCGGGTCCAGCGTGGAGCCACAGTTGTCGCATTGGTCGCCGCGGGCGCGCTCGAATCCGCATTTCGGACAGGTGCCTTCGACATAGCGATCGGGCAGAAACCGGCCATCGACGGCGGAATAGATCTGCGGCTCGGTCCGTTCCTCGATCAGCCCCTCGTCCTCCAGCCGGGCGGCGAAATGCTGGGTCAGCTCGTGGTTGCGGCGGCTCGACGACCGCCCGAAATGATCGAACGACAGCCCGAACCTGCTGGATACCTCCGCTTGCAACCGGTGTTGTTCGGCGCAATAGGCGGCGACGTCCTGTCCGGCTTCGGCGGCGGCGAGTTCGGCCGGCGTGCCGTGTTCGTCGGTGGCGCAGATGAACAGCACCTCGTGGCCGCGGGCGCGCTGATACCGCGCAAACACATCGGCGGGCAACATCGAGCCAACCAGATTGCCCAGATGCTTGATGCCATTGATATACGGCAGCGCCGACGTGATCAGGTATCGCTTCGCCACCGCGTGGGTTCCAGTCTTCATCGGCCGGACAACGCCGGTTCGGGGGCATCCATATCATGCCCCCGGATGAACTCGTACAAGGCGATCGCCGCCGCCACCGATACGTTCAGGCTGCCGCCGCCACCGGCCATCGGCAGGCGCGCGGCCGCATCGCACCGCTCGCG
>JAQBXG010000093.1 GCA_027625125.1 Pseudomonadota bacterium | reverse complement strand
CGGGGTGGTGCGCAGCGCCTCGGCCTCGGCGGCGAACCGCTCGCGGTCCGCGCCGGTCGACCGCAAAGGTTCGAATTCGCCGGCCTCCGACAGGTATGCCGCCACCTCCAGGTCGCCGTCGACCGACACCCCGAATCCCAACAGCCGGCCGCCGTCGCCAAACGTGGCGGTAACGTTCTGGCCGATCTGCAAGCGCCGCGCATTGAACAGCCGCGACAATGCGCCGATCGCGCGGTCCGCCTCGGCCCGCTCGGCGCCAAGCGCCAGGGCGACGTTCATCAGCGTCTGGCCCTTGGCCACCGTCTGCGACCGGGTCGATACGCCGCCTTCGACCCACAACAATGGTCCGGCGGCAATCAACTCCTGTTCTTCGCCCGACGGATCATAGGTTCGGGCCAGAAACGCGCCGTCCGCCGCCGCGACGGCGACGATGCCGTGGTTCGCGGACAACGGCAGCCGCACGCTCCACAGTTGCGGTCGCGCGCCCGTCGTAAAGCGGACCTCGATCTCCTGTCCGGGCATCAGCGTGCGCGCATCGAACAGTCGTGCCAAAGCGCGAATTGCCTCGCCTGCCTCGCCTTTCGCGGCTCCGGCGCCCCGCAGCGTGCCTTCCAGGGTGCCGCCGCGACGCACCGTAACAACCCGAACGGTCGTATTGGATTGGGTCGCAAGGGCGGCGATCTGGACCCCGTTGACCGACGCAACGGGAACGTATCCGGCGGCGGGCAAACCCCACGCCGGCACGGCCGCCGCGCCGACGATCACAGCGCCCACGACCGCCGCTATGGCCCGCGTCGACGCCACCGCCAGCCGAACGCGCCGGTCCCGATCAATCCGGGCCGATTTTCCCGCCTTGTTCAATCCCCACCGTCCCCGCTGTAAACCGTCGCGCGCCCGCGATTCTGCCGGGAACGATGAAGTTCCCGACTCGCGATGTCAACTGGTTTTTCGTAACTGAATCAATACGATCTGGTCGTTCTCTAAGTGCTTTCTGTAACACTCCCTCGGAGTGTTTTGGCAATCCCCTCGTTCTCGCTCGCTGACTCGCCGAGGCTGCCCACCGGCTCCGCGAACGACTCGGTTTCGTACCGCCAAAGCCGAATGGTTGGCGACCAATAATCCTGGGGTAACCCGGCCTTCCCCTTCAACCGTCCCAGAAACGTCGCCGGGTCGGGCAGCGTCTCCCATACCTGGGGCAGAAACGTACCCTGCCGTCCCTGGTCCCGCAGGATCACCCCATCCACGCCCGGCCGCAATGCCGAAATGACCTCCGCCTCGGATTGCGCCGACATTTCTTCGGGCGTCCCCAGCACCGAGATGCCGATGTGCAGCCCCGCCACCTCGTCGGCGGGCACCGGTGGGAACCTGGGATCGCGATAGGCGCTGCGCCAGGCGTTCCGGGTCACGTCGTCGATCAGCGGTCCCCGTGGCGCCAGCGAGCCGATGCATCCGCGCAGCTTGCCCGCCGCAGTCAACGTCACGAAGCTCGCGCCGGGCCGCCGTACCTCCGCCGGCGCATCGCCGGTCCATCCGCCGGGTTCGCCGTCCGCGCCGGCGGCGATGGCATCGCGCGCCGCCGCCAGAAGGAACCCGCGTGTCTCGTCCCCCAGCGCCGCCCGCGGCTCCTCGAACACGAACGATCCGTATCCGACCACGCGATCCCGTGGCCCGGCCGTGTCGCCGGAATTTCGCAGATCGATTGTCGCCGCGCGCAGCCCCCGCCGCCGCGCCACCTGTAACAGGCCGCGGATCGGCCGCCGCCCGCACGCCCCCTGTTCGGCGATGCCGTCCATGTCCAGCGACGCGATCGCCGCGGCGGTTGCCTCGTCCAGCGTCCGGGCGCTGTCATAGGGGTGGTAGTGGCTCAGGTCCGAACTGATGACAATTGCCGTCTCCGGCCCGCCCCATACCGCCTCCAGCGCAGCCGCGACCTCGTCCGGCGCGGCGTCCCCGACCACCATCGGCACCAGCGCAAAGTCGCCCAGCACCTGCTGCAAGAACGGCAGATGCACCTCCAGGCTGTGTTCGGCGGCGTGGGCGTCGTCACGCGCGGCGACGAACGAATGCGCGCACAGCCGCCGGATCGCGGCCAAGTCCAGCGGCACGCGGCCCAACGGCGTCTCGAATGCGGCCACCGTCGGCACGGCGATGCCGCGGAACCAGACCCGGTGCGAGGGCCCGGCCAGCACGACCCGCGAGATCCGCCCGCGCCCCGGCGCCAACCGGGCATAGGCGCTGCCGGCGACCGGCCCCGAATAGACGAAACCGGCATGGGGGGCGATAATCGCCTTCGGCACCGGGGCGTCGGGCGAGGCGTTCGCGCCGCCGGCGACGTATCCCGCCACCGCCTCGCGCAGCGCATCGGCATCGGCGGGATAGAATGTCCCGGCGACGAACGGTTGGCGAACGGCGGCGGCGGTCTCGTTCATGGGTGCGGGTTTTCGCGGCGCATCCAACATGGGGCGAAAGACGGATGAACGAAGCAAGCGTACCGGACGGTCCGGCGGCAATACAAGCCGCGCCGGAATCGTTCGACGGTGCGCCGGGCCGCTACTGGCAGCGGCTGCCGGACGGGCGCGTGCAGTGCGACCTGTGTCCCCGGCAATGCCGGATTCACGAAGGCCAGCGCGGACTGTGCTTTGTGCGCGCCGCGACTGCGGACGGCATCGTGCTGACCACCTGGGGCCGGTCCTCCGGGTTCTGCATCGATCCGATCGAAAAGAAACCGCTGAACCACTTCCTGCCCGGCACGCCGGTTCTCAGTTTCGGCACCGCCGGCTGCAACCTGACCTGCAAGTTTTGCCAGAACTGGGACATGTCGAAGTCGCGCGAAATGGACATCCTCGCCGACGCCGCGTCACCGGAGCTGCTCGCCGCGTCGGCGCAGGCGCTCGGGTGCCGCTCGGTCGCGTTCACCTATAACGACCCGACGATCTTTCTCGAATACGCCGTCGATATCGCCCAGGCGTGCCACGAATCCGGTATCCGCACGGTGGCGGTGACGGCGGGCTACATCAGCCCCGCGCCGCGGGCCGAATTCTACCGCCACCTCGATGCCGCCAACATCGACCTGAAGGCGTTCGACGACAAGTTCTACCGCGAACTCTGCACCGTGCGTCTCGGCGACGTTCTCGAAACCCTGCAATACGTGCATCACGAAACCGATACGTGGCTCGAGGTAACGACGCTGCTGATTCCCGGCCACAACGATTCCGATGCCGAACTTGTCCGCCTCGCCGACTGGTTCGTGCGCGAGCTGGGGCCGGACGTGCCGTTGCATTTCAGCGCATTTCATCCCGATTACCGCATGCGCGACGTTCCGCCGACGCCGCACGAAACGCTGTTGCGCGCGCGCCGCATCGCCCTCGATGCGGGCCTCCACCACGTCTATGTCGGCAACGTCCACGACACCCGCGCCGGCTCGACGTACTGCCATTCGTGCGGGGCGTTGCTGATCGAGCGCGACTGGTACAAGCTCGGGGCCTGGAACCTGGACGCCCAGGGCAATTGCAGCCAGTGCGGCGCCGCCTGCGCCGGGGTGTTCGACGGCCCGCCCGGCGCCTGGGGACCGCGGCGGCAGCCGGTGAACCTGCGGCGCCTCGCCGCGGAACGCGCGGCGGCGGGATTCTAGGTCGGCCTCAGGCCGGATGCGCGAGTTGCGCGTGGTCGATCGCGGCAAGGGCCGCGATCAGCGTGCGCATTCGCTCGGCGACTCCGGCCATCTGCGGCAGCCGGGTGATACGCGCCTCGTCCATATACAGCGAACGCTTGATCTCGATTTGCAACGCGTGGATGCCCGCGTCCGGGCGACCGTAGTTTCGCGTCGTAAAGCCACCGGCATAGGGGTCGTTGCGGGCGACGCGATAGCCCATCGCCGTCAACACATTCTCGGCGGTATCGGTGACGACGCTGGCGCAGGCGGTGCCATAACGGTCGCCCAGCACGACGTCGGCGCGTTCGTGGCCCGGGTCGCGGTCCATCGGGCCGCCGACCGACGGCATCGAGTGGCAATCGATCAGAATGGCGGTGCCAAAGCGCTCGACGGTGGCCGCCAACAGGTCCTGGATCGCCTCGTGAAACGGGATGTACAGCGTGCGGATGCGGCGCTCTGCTTCCGAGAACTTCAATTTGGCCCGATACACCTCGGCGCCGTTGGTGACCACCCGCGCGATCGTTCCCAATCCGCCGGCCACCCGCAGCGACGTGGTATTGACCCAGTCCGGCAGCGCATCCTCGAACATGCCGGGGTCCAGTTCCCACGGTTCGCGATTCGGGTCCAGATACACCCGCGGGAACAGCGCCCGCAGCAACGGCGCGCCGAACGCGGGGGCCGCGCCGAACAGTTCGTCGACAAAACTGTCCTCCGATCGCCGCAACGAAATCTGGTCCAGCCGCGATGCGGCGACGAAATCCGGGTCGTACTGGGTGCCCGAATGCGGCGACGCGAACACCAGCGGCACCGTCTGCACGGCCGGGGCGACGATGTCGAACGGCGGCTGCCGGCCGCCGGGGGCGGCGTGGACCATCGAGCGCGGCGGGGAATCCTCGACCATGCGCCAGTGTTACGCGCCGCGCCGCCGTGCGGCAAGTCCCGGCGCCGTCAATCCGGGTACCGCCTGGCCCCGGTCCGGCGCCGGCCGTCGATGTCGACTCCGGTGCGGTCCAGCGCCTACATTGGATCGGAAACAGAAGCGCCGGATGTCGTCGGCCGTGGTCGGCGATCGGTCTGCAGAGCAGCGGAGTATCCGGAGGTTGATTGAGTCGGGCGTTCTGGTGCGGTTCCGATCCGTCATCTGCGTTCTTTCAGCGCTCCTGGCGCCGGCTCTCGTGGCCTCGGCGGCGCGCGCCGACACGGGCCGCTTCTGCATCTGCGAACATCCGCCGTACGCGGCGCGTGGTTCGAACGGCGAGGTTGACCCCATCGACCGGGACCACCTGACCGAATCCTTTGGCGGGATTGCGGAACGCCTTCGGAACGCGGAATGACCCGGCTACGCCGGAGAGCGGCATCGCCGCGCAGCCCGATCACCACGGCGGCGGTCTTTCTGTTGCTGCTGGCGGGGATCAGCGGCCCGCTGCTGATCGTCACCTGGTACGAACTGTTCACCCTGCCCGTGGAGCGGGCGGATGCGTACCACGCTGAATTGCGCGCGCTGGCGCATGTCGTTGCCGAAGGTCTGGCAGACCCGTTGTGGAACCTGACGCCCGACGCCGGGGCGGCGCTCGCGGGCGCGGTATTTGAAAACGACGCGATCAGCGCGATCGAAATCACGTCGGACTTGCGCGGTCCGATCTATCGCCGCCAAAGTACGGGATTCGACGCCGAAGACGACTGGCAGGTAACCGAAGAAATCCTGTACGACGGTCAGGTCATCGGCGCGGTGACGCTGTGGCACGCATCATCGCTCGAGCCGTTCGCGGGTGCCGGGCGCGCGACCCACATGGTTGTCGTCGGAATTGTGCAACTGGCGTTCGGCATCGCCATCGTGATCTTCGTGCTGCGTGTCGCGCAGCAATCGGAACGAAACCGCGTACTCAAGGAATCGCACAAGGATCTGTCGGATCACCTGACCGAAGTCGCCAGCAGCCGGCGACAATTCCAACTCGTGACCGACAGTCTGCCGGTGCGGATTCTGCGTCTCGATCCGCAACAGGTGATCCGGTTCGTCAACATGCCGGCGGCCCACGACCAACAACGCGAGCCGCGCGAAATGGTTGGGCGACCGTTGTCCGAATTCTATGCGCCGGATACCGTCGCCGCGATGCAGCCGCATATCCGGCGCGCCCTTGACGGCGACCACCATGAAAGCGACTGGGTCGCCCGACCAAAGGCGGCAGACGAAGAAGAAAAGACCTATCGAGACGAATGGATTCCGGAGCGGGACGAAACCGGCAAGGTCAGCGGACTGTTCTGGCTTTCGACCGACGTGACCGACGAACGGCGCCGGGTGCGCGACGAACGCCAGTCCAACCAGCTCGCATCCCTGGGCCAGTTGACCGGCGGAATCGCCCATGATTTCAACAATCTTTTGCTGGTCGTCCGGGGCAATCTCGAACTGCTCGGTGACGATGTCGCCGACCGGCCCGAGTTGCTCGATTTACTGTCACGGGCGCAGGGCGCGGTGGAGCGCGGCGCGCGGCTGACGCGGCAGTTGCTTGCGTTCGCCAGCAACCAGGTGCTGGCGCCGGTTTGGGTCAACGTCAACGACATGCTACGCGAGTTCCAGGAACTCCTGAGCCGAACCCTCGGCGACAACGTAGCGGTCGAACTCGATCTTGCCGAAGGGTTGCCGAACGTGCGGGTCGACCGGGCGCAACTCGAAGCTGCGATCGTCAATCTGGCGCTGAACGCACGGGATGCGATGCCCGTCGGCGGGCGGCTGACGCTGACCACGGAGCTTCAACAGACGCAGGTGGCGACGAGGCAAGGCGAGCCGCAAGACGAGTATGTCGTCGTCGAGGCGACCGACACCGGCGAAGGCATGACGCCCGAGGTGATGGAGCGGGTGTTCGAGCCGTTCTACACCACCAAGGACGTGGGCAAGGGCACCGGCCTTGGCCTCAGCATGGTGTACGGCTTTGTCCGTCAATCGAACGGCGCGGTCACCGTGAAGTCGGAGCCGGGGGTCGGCACGACGTTCCGAATCTTTCTGCCAA
>JAQBXG010000092.1 GCA_027625125.1 Pseudomonadota bacterium | reverse complement strand
ATGTCGATCTGGTTGTCACGGTCGGCGGCGCGTCGGTCGGCGACCACGACCTGATCCAGAAAGTGCTGGGCGGCGCGGGGCTGGCCGTCGATTTCTGGAAAGTGGCGCTCCGGCCCGGCAAGCCGCTGATCTCCGGCACGCTCGGCGGCGTGCCGATGTTGGGCCTGCCCGGCAATCCGGTGTCGGCGCTGGTCTGCGCGCTGGTGTTCCTGCGCCCGGCGGTCGCGGCTTTGCTTGGCCGCGCCGATGTCGGCGACGGCCGCGTTGGCGCGGTGCTGGGCCGCGCTTGCAAGGCCAACGATCACCGCGAGGACTATTTGCGCAGCGCCCTCGCCCGCCGCGACGACGGCGTGCTGGTCGCGACGCCGTTCGAACAACAGGATTCGAGCCAGTTGTCGGCGCTGGCCCGGGCCGATTGTCTGGCGATCCGGCCCCCGGACGCCCCAGCCGCCCGCAGCGGCGACCGGATCGACGTGATCCCGTTCACACTCGGCCTAGACTGGTTCTAGGCTGGATTCGGTCGCTCTGCCCGCCGGATTCTTCGGATTTGCGCGGCGCTCGCGGCGGGCAGGTCGGACATATTCCGCCGCGGCCGGGCGCCCCCGTCTAGCGCGCCGGCTGCGGCGCATCGCCGGCCGCAATATAGCCGACGCCGAAGTACACCTCGGAGAACGTCGGATTCCGCAGGTGGCGCTCGACCGACTCCCACGGATGACGACGGGTGATCTCGGTCGATACGGCGAACGGCCGCACCAGAAGAACCAGCACAGGCGCAAGGTGGCGAAGCCAGTTGCGCGGCAGCTTCATGTCAAGAATCACCAGCCTGCCGCCGGGGCTCAGCGCCCTGGCGCCACGTTCGATCACGTCGTCGTATTCCGGCTCCAGCGTCAGCGCAAACGTGGAGAGAATTCCGTTCACGCCTTCGGGGAACCGGTATGACGCCGCGTCCGACTGGATCAATTCGACATTGGACCAACCCATGCTGGCCACCCGCGCCGCCGCCCGCGCCAGCATCGCGTCGGTCAGGTCGACGCCGATGATGCGCCCATTTGTCCCGACTTTCGCCTGTAGCAACGGAAAGTTGAGCCCGGTGCCGCAGCCGATCTCGACGACCGTATCGCCGGCATTCAGTCGCAATGCGTCGACCGCCATGCGTCGATACGCGGCCTCGCGGAACCCCAGCAGCCGGTACAGATTGGCCGAAAAATCATAGTGCGGGGCCCGCCGCCGGTACACCGCGAGAACCTGGTCCCGGGTCGTGAAGTCCTTCATGCGGCAGCCTCCGCCGGAACGCCGACGATCGACTCTGCGCCTTTTCCGACTCGACGGACAACCTGCCTCGCGGCTCCCGGGCGCCGCCGTTGCCGCGGAAGGCGACCTGGCCGACGTGCTCCCGTTCACGCCCGGCCTCGACGGGTTCTAACGCGCCGCCGACTCCCCTTGACCCGATACCGGAACCAAACTAGAACATGGGTGCGTGTTTCGGGTTTGTTCCATATGTTGTGGGTACATCGCCGATCACACCAGATCTTCCGCCGGACCGCGCGGGTGGCCCGGCGGCGCCGGGGAACCAAGGGGGCCGCAATGCTGACCAGGAAACAGCACGAACTGCTGATCTTCATCCGCGACCGGCTGGAGGAGACCGGAATCTCGCCGTCGTTCGATGAAATGAAGGAGGCGCTGGGGCTGCGTTCGAAATCCGGCATCCACCGCCTGGTCTCGGCGCTCGAGGAACGCGGCTTTGTCCGCCGCCTCGCCCATCGCGCCCGAGCCCTCGAAATCCTGAGACTGCCGGATTCCGCGCTGCCGGTGTCCGGCGATCCGTCGATCATTCGCCCGGATTTCGGCCATCGCCGGCCCGCGCCGGTGCCGCCGCCCGGCGAAATCCGCTCGCTGCCGCTGTACGGCCGCATTGCCGCCGGCACGCCGATCGAGGCGTTGCGCGACCAGTCGAACCATATCGACGTGCCGGGGGCGCTGGTCGCCGCCGGCGACCACTATGCGCTGGAGGTCGACGGTGATTCGATGGTCGACGCCGGCATCTTCGACGGCGACACCGTCGTGATCCAGCGTACCGATACCGCGGACAACGGCACCATCGTCGTCGCACTGGTCGACAATCACGAGGTCACGCTGAAACGCCTGCGGCGCAAGGGCGACTCCGTCGCACTCGAATCGGCCAACGAGGCTTACGAGACGCGCATCTTCGGACCCGACCGCGTGCAGGTCCAGGGCCGCCTGGTCGGCCTGATGCGAAGGTATTGATCCGGCAGCCGCGACCGGGCCAAAGCCAATACTCCGGCTTCAGCCCGGTGCGGTCCGGCACGGGGGCAAAACCCCCGTGCAGTGTGCGGTCGGGCACGGACCCCTTGGGAGGTCGGGATCCGAGCCCTGGATGACCGCGTGCGGGCCGCTCGTGAAGGGGGGGTGAGCGGCCCCGCTGGTGCAGTAAGTAGGGCCAAATCGTTCGCGATCTATGTCGCGGATGTAAACATTATGTGTTGGACTGTAAAAGCAACCTGAAAGGCTGGACGATGCCCGAACCGAACGTTCCAGACCGGATCAACGCAGAAACCCTGGACGACTACCTCGAAGTCATGAGCCGCGCGGTCTTCCAGACCGGCATTTCGTGGCGTGTCGTCGAATCGAAATGGCCCGATATCCGGGCTGCGTTCCACGACTTTGACGCGGCCCGGGTCGCCGGCCTGACCGAGGGGGAACTGGACGACCTGGGCCAGGACCCGCGCGTGATCCGCCACCACGGCAAACTTGCCGCAATCGTCGCCAACGCCCGCCGCCTGCGCGAGTTGGACGCCAAACACAGCGGCTTCGCGAAGTACCTGCGCGGCCTCGGGGACTTTGACGCAGCCTTGAAAGACCTAAAACAACACTTCAAGTTCATGGGGCCAACCGCCTGTTATTATTTCCTTTATGTGGTCGGAGAACCCGTCCCGCCCCACGACGAATTCGAAAAGCGCTACCGGACCTAGCGGTACGAATCCACCGCTTGGTGCCACCAGCCCGTTTGTTGATGGATCAAATTATCCAAACACTTGAAGACTTTATGCAGTACGTCCGCAAGCATTGCCGGCTTCAAGTGTTTGGTTTGATCCACCGGCGCGCTGCTACGGGAGACGGCGATGCGTGTAATCCACTTTGAAATCCTGTCGGAGGATCCCGAGCGGACGGCGGCGTTCTACCGGCAGGCGCTGGGATGGGACGTCAGCACCTGGCCCGGCGGCGAGCAGGCGTATTGGCTGGCGACGACCGGCGCCGCCGCGCGGCCGGGAATCAACGGCGGCATCATGGGGCGCCATCTGGCCCAGTCGGTCGTCAACACCGTCGAAGCGGAATCGCTCGCCACCGCCACCGCCGCGATCGAACAGGCCGGCGGCAAGCGCGTGACCGAGCCCCGCAAAGTGCCGGAGGTCGGTCTGCACGCATATTTCGAAGACCCCGACGGCACGCTGTTCGGTGTATTGCAGCCGGTGGCCGGGCCGGATTCGGCGGAATAGTAGCCGCGCTCAACCGCCGGGGCCGGCCGGCAGCGTCCAGCGCAGCGCCCGGACGATATTCGTATAGTCGTCGGTCCAGACTCCGCGCCCCGGCGCCGCCGCCAACACGCGCCACTGCCTGAGGCTACGGTCCAGAATCGCTGCGGTGTCCGCGCTGCGGGCCAGCACGACCCATGTCGACGGCAGTTTGTACTGGTTCGCGCTGTACAACGTCTGCTGCTGGATTCGCGCCGCCAGACCCAGGTCGGCGGCCAGGTTGCCCAGAACCGGCGCCAGATCGACGTACTGGTTCGTGATGTTGACCAGCATCAGGCCATCGGGCCGCAGCTTCCGCAGATACAACTGGAACGCCTCCCGCGTCAGCAGGTGGACCGGCACCGCGTCGCTCGAAAACGCGTCCAGCACGATCAGGTCGAACGCCCGGTCGTCCTCGGCCGCGATCGCCAGCCGTCCGTCGCCGACGCGAACCGCGACGTTGCCCGGGCAATCCGACAGATAGCTGAAAAATCGCTCGTCGCGGGCGATCCGCTCGACCGCCGGGTCGATCTCATAGAACGTGATGTTTTCGCCGGCCCGCGCGTAGCATGCCAACGACCCGACGCCAAGGCCCAAAACAGCAATATCATCAAATGGTTGCAACGCCTGGCGGGCAGATGAGAAGAACTGCCCGACCGGCCCGTCGCCAGTGTAATAGGTCACCGGCAACAGGCGCTGCCCGCGCGCCACGTACTGCGCGCCGTGGTTCGTCGTGCCCGACAGGAATACGTGAAACAGGCCGGACCGCAACTGCAGCTCGTTGACCGAATAGACGCCGAAAAACGTCCGTTCGCGCGCCAATAGATACCCGGGCGTGCCGAACAGGTTGCCGGCCAGCACCGCCAGCGCCGCGACGACCGCCAGCGCAAACCGAAGCGGCCGCCGCGCCAGCAGCACCAGCGCCAGCACAATCGTCATCGAGACCAGACCCCCTGCCCGCACCCCAAGCGGTACGACGCCCAGCGCCGGCACGGCCGCCACGACCCACGCGGCCGCCTGTTCGACCGTGCGGCTCCACCATCCGTCCTGCAGCGCCCACCACAGCAGTACAGGCAGCGCCGCATCCAGCAGCCATTGCTGCCACCGGGCCGCCTGGGTCCGGAACCTTGCCCAAAACCTGGAGATCGCTGCGGGCGGCCGCAACCAGCGCCAAATCCGGGCGCCCTCCGGCGGCAACGGCCGCAGCAACAACGCCAGCACCAGTACCGCCGGGTACTCCAGCACACGGTCGAGCAGCATCGGCGCCAGGATGCCGGCGAACAGCCCGCCCAACACCCCGCCCAGCGACATCACCAGATAGAACTCGGTCAGCCGCGACGCCACCGGCCGCAGCCGCGCCAGTTCGCCGTGGCACACCATCGCGGTCACGAACAGCCCGGCGAGGTGCAGAAACAGGATCGCGTACAACGAGATCGTCTGAAAAAACACGACGACCAGCGCGACAATCACCGCCTGCGCCGCAAGCATCCATCGGTGCGGCAGCAACTGCCGCCGCGCAAAGACCAGCACAAAGGTCAGCAGATACAGCGCCAGCGGCACGACCCACAGCAACGGCACCGCGGCGATATCGGTGCTGATATGCAGCGTGACCCCGAGCAACAGCGCCGAAGGCGCGAACGACAACAGCAGCCATCGTCCGCGCAGGCGCCAGCCGACCTGCCGCACCAGGCCCGCCGCCGTCCCGTCCGGGAACGCCGCGCCCTTCCCGGCGGCGCCCCGCCGCCGCGACCGCCACAACAGCGCCCCGCAAACGGCGATCGCCGTGACCAGCAGCGCATACGCCCCGGTCCACCAAATGCTCTGGGCGCGCAGGCCCAGGACAGGCTCGATCACCACCGGATAGCCCAGCAGCGCGGCCAGGCTCCCAAGGTTGCTGCCACCGTATAGAAAATACGGATCGTCGGATGACGGGTGGTCGGTTTGGGCGAACCAGCGTTGCAGCAGCGGCGCCGTCGCCGACACGGCAAAGAACGGCAACCCGACCGAAACCGTCAACAACGCCAGCAGCCACGGAATCTGCTGCGCCTCGGCCGGCGGCAACCATACTTCGGCCACCGTGACCGGCAGCGCTGCGAACGCCAGCAGCAGCACCACCGCATGCACCGCGGTCTGCCTGCGCAGGCCCAGAAAGCGGGCGCTCAGGTGGGCGTACAGGTAGCCGCCAAGCAACGTTGCCTGAAAGAACACGACCGCGGTATTCCACACCGCCGGCGCGCCGCCCAGCAGCGGCAACACCATGCGCGTGAACATCGGCTGGACCGCGAACAGCAGGAACGCGCTCAGGAACATCGTCACCGCGTACAGCGGCAAGACCCACGAAGTAGGCCCGGGGACACCGGGGCGCACGGCACTGGTCATGGCGCGTTATATCGCGCGCCTTGCACCGCCTCCACACCGGCGGCGGAAATCGGCTATGGATGTGGGCATGGCCCTGAAACTGATGATCGTCGCCGGCGGCGTCGCGTTGTTCGTGGCGATGGTGTGGGACCGGTTCACCGGCCACAGGTCGGCGCGGGTCGTATTGGGCCTGGTGGCCGTGCTGGTGGTCGGGATTCTGGTGTTGTCGCAATTGATCGCCGCCGGCTACGGGCCGGGCGGGCAATAGACCGCGGCGGTCAGTTCATCAGGTCGCGCGCACGCATCTTGGCCAGTACTTCGGGATCCTCGGGCGCAAACGCAAACGCGTTTCGATATTGGCTGTCGGCGCGGCGATCCTCGCCTTCCGCTTCATACACCAATCCTCTGTAGAAATATGCGCGGGCCAGCTCCGGCGCGTACTGGACCGACAGCATCAGATCCGAATGGGCCTCCGGGTACTGCTGCAACATATAGGCGATGATGCCGCGATACAGCAGCGCCTCCCCGACCTGGGCCTCGGTCAGATCGCCGGACTTGATCGCGTTGCCGCACACCGCCGCCGTCTCCAGCAGCGGCTCCGCCAGGCGCGCGCACTGAATCAGATCGCCGTAGCCGTCCGCGAGCGCGGGCGGTGTCCAACTGAAAGCAGCAAAGGCCGCCAACCACGCCTTCGGCAGTCGACCCATCGGTCCCCCTCGGCACCCGTCCTGGTAACGATACTAGTGGATTGACTCCAACGTCTGGTGCCCTCGTGCTGCGGCGGCGATGATTACGTTCGGGTCTGCTTT